>CAYYBK010000269.1:0-2529 GCA_964470015.1 uncultured Syntrophales bacterium | reverse complement strand
GGCTTGCATTATTGCACTTCAAAAGCAGGGCTTATGTGCCTGACGAAAAATTTTGCCCGCCTGCTGGCCCCGCATGGGATAACGGTTAACGCTGTTGCTCCGGGATTGATTGATACACCAATGACCAAATCATGGCCGGAAGAGCAGAAAAAATCATTTTTAAAAGAAAATCCCGTGGGGAGGGTCGGCAGACCGGAGGATGTCGCCAATGCCGTTGCCTATCTGGCTTCTCCGCTTTCCGGCTATGTTACGGGCGAGATAATGGACGTAAACGGCGGACAATTAATGGATTAAATAAAGGGGATGTACGACAGGGAGAGATATTGCTTGCAGTAGAATTTACCTGTAACGACTTTAGGGGGTCAGCATGAAAAGATTGATTTATATATTTCTTGTGATGATTTTTCTTTTTTCAAAAACTGCTTTTGCAGATCCGGTCAGAATTGCCTATCTGCAAAGTGACATTCATCAACTACCGTCCTGGGTGGCTTTAGAAAAAGGGTTTTTTGAAAAAGAGGGCGTACCCGTTACAGTAGCGGGTATTTTTAAAGCGGGACCGGAATTGATGAGCGGTTTTTCGGCCGGGGCGCTCGATATGGGATATGTAGGGGCAGCACCGGTGATAACGGCAGTTGCCAATAAAGCCGCTGATGTAGTTATGCTGGCGCAGGTCAATACGGAGGGCACAGTAATAGTCGTGAAGAAGGATGGCGGCATTCGCAATTTGGGTGATTTGCGTGCTAAGACGGTTGCCATTCCCGGTTTTTCGACAGTACAGGATGCTCTTGTTCGTAAAGCACTGACGAAACAAAACATTGATTCCGAAAAGCAGAAAACCATTGTTCTCAAGCCACCCGAGATGATCAGTGCCCTGAGATCAGGGCAGATTGACGGATTTGTCGCGTGGGAACCGTTCCCGGCCAAGGCGGTGTCGCTGGGTATAGGAGAGGCGCTGTTATCGTCCCGCGACATTTGGCCGGACCACCCCTGTTGTGTTCTGGTGGCGAGCAGGAATTTTCTGGCGAAGAATGAAAAACAGGCAAGAAAGATTGTCCGGGCGCATATGAAGGCGGTGGACTTTATAAAAAATAATCATCAGGATGCTGTTGCCATCGCTGTAAAATATACCGGTATGGACGAAAAAACAGTCCGCTTAGCGATGGAGAACGTAAAGTACACCCATGTTCTTAGTGTCGCCGGGATAAAAGAATATGCTGATTTCTTGAAAAATCTAAAATATATTAAAATTGATGATGTCTCCTTGTTTACAGATAAGCTAATGCTACCTGATTTCACAAAGATGCACATCGAATAGCGTTTAATTTTAAAAAGATGGTCATCCGGCGATGAAAAAGGATAAAGTTATCCTTATAGTTATACTTCTTATTGTCTGGCAGGTCTTATCGTGGCTGAAGATGTTTCCACCCTACAAACTGCCGTCGCCGTTGGAGGTAATTGCAGGATTTAAAGATATTCTGCTGATGGGGACGCCTCCCGGATACCTTCTTCACAATCATGCTCTTTACAGTATTTACCGTGTGATTATCGGCTACGGCTTAGCCTGCCTGATGTCCATTCCTCTCGGTTTGCTGATGGGATGGTCGGAGAGATTCCATAGTCTGATCAGCACAATAGTGGACGTTGTGCGGCCCATACCGCCGCTGGCCTGGATTCCGATTGCCATATTGTGGTTTGGTATTGGAATAAAATCGGCCGCTTTTATTATTTTTCTTGGAGCTTTTCCTCCGATTCTGCTGAGCACCATTTCCGGTGTCCGTTCGATTAATCCCCGGTTGATAGAGGCGGCGCGGATGTTACACGCCAGAGAAAAAGACATTTTTTTCAAAGTGTTACTACCCGGATCTATCCCTTCGATATTTACCGGAATGAGAATAGGCATCGGTATCGCCTGGATGACGCTGGTTGCCGCTGAATTCACCGGAGTGAAGGAAGGCTATGGGTTGGGTTATATGATTATGACTAGCCGGGATCTCCAGAAGCCAAATGAGATTATTGCCGGGATGTTGGTCATCGGGCTAATTGGTTTGATTATTGATAAAGGGATCAGAGGTGCTGAACGAAAAATTGTTAAATGGAACTGAGAACTGCCAATGGCGCTAGATTTGATTAACCTGAGCAAGGTATTTTCTTCCAGAAATGGGAACGGCGGTGTTCATGTTCTTGAGAATATCGAATATTCTATAGAATGCGGACGTTTTGTCACCATCATTGGTCCGAGCGGCTGCGGGAAAACAACCCTTTTACGGATTATTGCGGGGCTTGACAGTCCTTCCGGAGGCAAAGTGTTGCTGGAAGGCAAGGAATTGCTGCCTGGTTCCGAGGAAATAGGATTTGTTTTTCAGGAATATGCTCTTTTCCCTTGGCGGACAACGATGCAAAATATCAGCTTCGGGCTGGAAATAAAAGGAATAGATCGAAAAAAAAGGGAAGTCAAAGCCATGGAATATATCCAGTCTTTCAATTTAAACGGCTTTGAGCATAACTATCCCAAAGAATTGTCGGGCGGTA
>CAYYBK010000268.1:625-2545 GCA_964470015.1 uncultured Syntrophales bacterium | reverse complement strand
TGCACGTACTGAATAATACCGAAAACCATACCGATAATGCAGATAAAGAGACCGACATTGAGTATCGTTAACCCCTGGATGCTGCCAAAAGAAATGGCAGCCAGATCCGGCAGTTTGATGTCCGCTTCACCGGCGAAAGCGGTCCCCGCAAGCATTAATGTCATGATGCTGCTGAGTGCAAATGTCCAGATACTTCTTTTGTTTTGTAACATTATTCATCCTCCTTTTTTAAAGAATTACCTATATTTTTCTTATGGTATTTAACCATAGCCCCTTCGATACCGGATGAAATAATTCCGTCAACAGCATCTGCCGCTAGCTGCGTAATTTCCGGAAGATGCGGAATTTCCTCAGAATTAAACGGCTCCAAAACGTAACTTTCTGTACGGTATTTGTCAACCGGCTTCCCGATGCCGAGCCGCACACGCATAAAGCCGGTAGAGCCCAAATTACTTGTTATCGATGCCAGACCTTTATGACCGGCATTACCCCCACCGGCTTTGAGGCGGATTGTGCCGAAAGATAAATCAAGGTCGTCATGAATAACTATTAAGTCTTTTATATCCGCTTTAAAAAAAGTAAGCAATTGTCTTACGGCAGTTCCGCTCAGATTCATATAGGTCTGCGGCATAGCCAGCACAGCATCGCTTCCGCCCAGTTTACCTTTAACCCACACGGCATCGAAACTCTTTTGTTTTAAATTCAATTTCCAGCGGTGGGCCAGCTTTTCCAAGGCCATAAATCCGAAGTTATGCCTTGTAAATTTATAGCGGTTGCCGGGGTTTCCCAGACCAACGATAAAATACATTGTCGTTTACACCCTCTTTACCATGATGCCGAGAAAAAGCTCAAATATGAGGGATGGAAAGCCCTTCCTCCTGCGCTATAAAAATGCAAGACATTATTTTTCTTTAGCTTCGGTTTCTTCTGCCGGAGCAGGAGCACCCTCAGCAGCAGCTGCTGCTGCTTCTTCTTCCGTCGGTGCGGCCTTGACCACTTTAATCGCCGCCACCGCAACCACTGCGGCATCGGCAGGATCAAGAACGGTTATTCCTTCCGCCAGCTTCAATTCTTTAACCTTAATGGAATCTCCTATATTAAGGGAGCTGACATCAACATCAATATGATCGGGAAGATTTGCCGGCAGACAGGAAACTTTTACAGCACGTTTGATATGTTGCAGCTCACCGCCGTTATCTACGCCGATTGCTTTACCTGTAAAATTAAGCGAAACTTCGAATGTGAGCTTGCTCTTCATGTCCACTTCATAGAAATCGGCATGATAGAACTTACCCGTTAAAGGCTGGATTTGCAGTTCTTTGATTAGTGATAGCTTTTCTGTTTTGTTTTTGCCGCCGTCATCGATAATCAGTTTGATAAAAGCATGATCTTTTTTCTCTTTGTGCAGTTTGATCAATTCATCATTTTTTACGGCCAGCAAAATATTTTCGGCAGAACGACCGTAAAATATAGCAGGGATAAATCCTTTCTGCCGCAAACGGCGAGCTGCTCCTTTCTTTTGTTCGTTACGGACTTGAGCCGCTAAATCAGTTACCTCCATTTATTCCTCCTATATAAATAATGAACTTACAGAATCGTTATAGTAAATCCGGCGCACGGCTTCACTCAAAAGACCGGATACAGATAATGTCTTTATAATTGAACATTTCGCTGCACGTTCGGAAAGCGGTATCGTATCCGTAACAATTACTTCCTTTATAACGGACCCCTCAAGGCGATCCAGCGCCGGGCCTGATAAAACCGGATGTGTGCAGCAAACCGATACTTCCAGCGCACCTGCGTTTTTAAGAGCATTGGCGGCCTGAACAACTGTTCCCGCCGTATCGATCATATCGTCAAGAATAATAACTCTTTTTCCTTCAACATTACCAATAATATTCATTACCTGTGCTTCATTCG
>CAYYBK010000268.1:0-615 GCA_964470015.1 uncultured Syntrophales bacterium | reverse complement strand
CCCGGGCGCGTTCCACGCCGCCGGTATCGGGAGAAACTACCACCGTATTGTCCAGATAGTTTTTCTTCATGTAGTCGAATAAGACCGGCGTAGCAAAAAGATTGTCAACCGGAATATTGAAAAACCCCTGAATTTGGCCGGCATGCAAATCAATGGAAAGAACACGGTTGGCCCCGGCAGTGGTGATAAGATCAGCGAGCAGTTTGGCTGAGATCGGCGCGCGGGGAGCAACTTTCCTGTCCTGGCGGGAATACCCGTAATAGGGAATGACGGCTGTAATCCGGTCGGCGGATGCCCGTTTCAAGGCATCGATCATGATTAAGAGCTCCATGCAGGTAACATTGACCGGTGAACAGGTAGATTGAATAATGAAGACATCCATACCGCGTACGTTTTCATTGATTTCGACGCGAGTTTCTCCATCGCTGAATGTTGAAACATTGGCCTTCCCCAGAGAGACGCCCAAGTTATCACAAATTTTCTTAGCCAGTGCCGGATTGGAATTACCGGAAAATATTCTAATTCTTTCTAGCATGAAAAGCCCTTCCCAAAAAATATTATGGCTGGGGCGGGAGGATTCGAACCTCCGAATGCAGGAACCAAAATCCTGTGTCT
>CAYYBK010000267.1:0-2577 GCA_964470015.1 uncultured Syntrophales bacterium | reverse complement strand
CCACATTCTCCACGGGGTTTCCCTGACCTTGAAGGAAGGGGAACTTGTCTGCCTGCTGGGCAGAAACGGCGTGGGCAAATCTACCACCCTGAAAAGCATTATGGGGATTGTCCGACCGCAGCAGGGCAGTATCCTGTTCCGCAACCAGGAAGTTGTGGGACGGCCGCCTTATCAAATTGCCCGCCTCGGCATCGGTTACGTTCCCGAAGACCGGCGCATTTTCCGCTCGCTTACAGTGCACGAGAATCTGCTGATGGGCATCAAGAGTGCCGCAAAGGAGCACGGTACCGCCGGTACCTGGACGGTGGAGCGGATTTACGAACTTTTTCCGCGCCTCAGGGAGCGGAGCGGTAACAAGGGTGGGCACCTCTCCGGCGGCGAGCAGCAAATGCTGACGGTGGTAAGGACGCTCATGGGAAATCCGCAGCTGATTTTAGTTGATGAACCGACGGAAGGCCTGGCACCGTTGATTGTCAAAGACGTGTTGGAGATGCTTGCCGGCGTGCGCAAATCCGGTGTTACCGTGCTCATGGTGGAGCAGAACTTTAAGGCGGCGATCAAAGTGGCCGACCGGTTTTACATCATGAGCAAAGGAAAGATAGTTTTTTCAGGTAACAAGGAAGAGCTTCTGGCGGCTGATGATATACGAAAAAATTATTTGGAAGTTTAGAGACTGAATGAAAAAAGAAAGTGGAGGTGTTTTATGGTGAAAAGATTTGTAGGTGGTATTTTTATTTTAATGATGACCTTCATGCTGGCAGTACCGGTAACAGCGGCTGAAGATACAATTAAAGTTGGCGTAACGGAGCCTCTTTCGGGAACATTTAAGGATATCGGTGAACGGTATGCGTCCGGCGTCGTGTATGCTGCGAAAGTTCTGAATGCCAGCGGCGGGCTGCTCGGCAAGAAAGTGGAAGTTATCCTGATTGATTCGGAATTGAAGCCGGATGTGGCGACCCGCAAGGCGCAAAACCTGATTTTGAAGGACGGTGTAAAATTCTTTTTCGGCGGCACGGGGAGCTCTGTTGGCGCGGCCATGCAGCAGCTTGCGGAAAAAAATAACGTGATCATGGTCAGTTATGGAATGGCGGCAGCCAGTATGACCGGTGTGAAGTGCAATAAAAATTTCTTCAGGACCTGCGGCAATACCGACCAGCATTCATTTGCGCTCGCGGAATTTATCGGAAAGAAGGGCTACAAAAGCGTCGCGATAATTGCCCAGGATTACTCTTTTGGCAAGGAAGCGCTGGCGGCGTTCAAGAAGAAGCTTGCACAGGTCAACCCTGCGGCCAAGATTGTCGCCGAACTTTATCATCCGGCCGGCACCAAAGATTACGGCCCCTATATAAGTCAGATTATCGCGGCAAAACCGGAAGTTATTTTCACGCCCAACTGGGGTAATGACCTGACGCTGCTGCTTAAACAGGGGCGTCCGATGGGAATGAACCAGAAAATATTTTCCTATTATATAAATGACGAAGTTACCATCGAAGCATTGGGTAACGATGATCTGATGATCGGCAATATGGGTGCGGAAATTTACACTCTTTCCATTCCGAATAAAAAGAATGAGGAATTCGTAGCGAACTACTATAAGGAATACGGTTATTATCCGACTTGGCTGCGCGGGAAGTCCTATCTTTCGGCAATGTTCTGGGCGGAAGCAGTTAAAAAAGCCGGAACGACGGATGTAAACGCCGTTATTAAAGCTTGGGAAGGGCTTACTTATGACGGCCCGGCCGGGCTCTGGACGATGCGGGCTTGCGACCATCAGGCGCAGGTACCGTTTTGGTTCGTAGAGATTGCCAAGAATAACAAATTCTTTAAGCATGCTTTCGAAGTGTATGCCGGAACGGCCGATGCTAAATCGGTAGAAGTTCCCTGCGAAGAAACCGGTTGTAAAATGAAATAAAACTGATCCGGGGAGATTTTATCAAAAATGTATTGCAAGGGCATCCCGGAGGCTTTCAAAAATCCGGGATGCCTTTTTGTTTTGCCGAGTTCAGGCTGAAAATATGGTTATGAAAATCCGCTTTACAAAGCAGTGTTTCAGATTTCTTCCTGCCGACAATTAAGGCGTGGGGCAATAACCAGCAGGTATTTGCCAATGAATATAAATCGCGCCGCTGGATGCGCCTTTCTCCTGATCCGGGTGGAAACATATATTACGAGCGGCACTGATGCTGCCGAGGAAAGCGACAGGAAAATTTATCAAGAGGTGAAAAAATGGAAAAATGTATAATTACGGTTGCGGCAACCGGGGCATGGCCTAAGAAGGAAAATAATCCTCATGTGCCCATGACTCCTAAAGAAATAGCTGAAGATGTCTATAATTGCTGGAAAGCCGGCGCTGCCATAGCGCATCTACATATGCGTGACGACGAGGGAAACGGTACGATGAATACCGCAAAATTCCGGGAAACGGTTGCCCTCATTAAAGAAAAGAAATGCAACATTATCCTTAATCTGACAACTTCGGGCGATCTTCATGCTACGGAAGAAACAAGAATGGCTCATTTGATTGCACTTAAGCCGGAAATGGCGTCCTACGATGTAGGATCCATGAACTGGATGCAT
>CAYYBK010000266.1:0-2584 GCA_964470015.1 uncultured Syntrophales bacterium | reverse complement strand
CTGATTTATTACAGGAAGATGTATTTGTTGTCAATTATTCTATGTGGTTGTTGACCGTAATGATGTTTATCTGATAAAGGATAAACAAAAACGGATTAAGTTTCGGCATGATAAAAGCAATCTTTATTTCCGATGCCCATTTAAAGCGCGCGACGGACGGGCGTTACCGTCGGCTGATAAGTTTTTTCGATGATGTCAGGGAAGCGAGCGGGCAGATCATTATTGAAAATGAAGGAGGGGAAAAGAAGCTGGGCGCCGTCGATGATCTTTATATTGTTGGCGATTTGTTTGATTTCTGGTTTTGCGACAGAGAAATAATCAATCCGGAATTCATCATGGTCATCAATAAATTAATCGAACTGCAGGAGGCGGGCATCCGCATTCATCTGGGGGAGGGCAATCACGATTTCTTTTTGAAAGAATATTTTCACGACGTATTGGGAATGGATGTATTTACGGAATGGGCCGATGTGAAACTTGATAATATGAGCGCTCTGATCGGTCACGGCGATACAGCGGACCATGCCAATGTAAAATATCTGCTGTTCCGGAAGATGTTGCGCAGCCGGTTATTTTACAATTTTCAACAAATAATCCCTGCCCGTATCCGCTGGGCATTGGCCGGTTTCAGTTCCCGGGCAAGCAAGGGAATGACTATCGAGGCCGGTGATGAACTGGTGGAAAAAATGCGCGCCTTTGCGGTAAACAAGTTCCGGGAAGGATATGACGCGGTGATTGTCGGTCACTGCCACAAACCGGTATTGCGCCATTATATGGTTGCCGATCGGAGGAAAACATTCGTTGCGCTGGGCGACTGGATCAATCACCAGTCGTTTTTATATTACGAAAACAGGA
Source organism: uncultured Syntrophales bacterium (assembly GCA_964470015.1). GTDB lineage: Bacteria > Desulfobacterota > Syntrophia > Syntrophales > Smithellaceae > MVRV01. The sequence continues at coordinate 1,729 of CAYYBK010000266.1, read as the reverse complement.
ATTTCTTTCTGGGATATTACCGGCCGGATTAAGTCCCGGCAGGGCAAAACGGACCGCTGGCCGGTGCGGTAAACGAAAAATCCTTGCTTGGTTTATGAAAAACTGGACATAATATCCGGCATGTGTTAGGAAAACCGGACATTTTTAATCCAACGGATTTGATAGTCATCAACGTAGCGAAAACATTGAATTAACTGGATTTAATACTTTAGTCGTAAAATAATCTGAAGGAGCGGTCTTATGAATTTCGGCGGAATTTATCCGGCATGTTCGATGCGCAATGCATTGTTTGTCGTCGTTCCCGTGCCCTATGACCTGACTTCCACATATCAGCCGGGAAGCCGCCGGGGACCGGCGGCCATCATTGAAGCTTCCACAAATATGGAACTTTATGATGAAGAGTTGAACAAGGAAACTTATCTTTCCGGTATTCATACGACTTTGCCGCTTGCTGTGGAGGCGGGCGGACCGAAGCAAATGGTTAATCTCGTCCGCAGGAAGATATCCAAAATAGTTAGCGCGGATAAGATCCCCGTTATGCTGGGGGGCGAGCACAGTATCAGCTTTGGGGCCGTGGCGGCCGTTAAAGAAAAATATCCCGATTTAATGGTATTGCAGTTTGATGCGCATGCGGATTTGCGGGAAAGCTATCAGGGCAGCCCTTACAGTCATGCTTCCGTCGCGCGGCGGATTTCGGAAATCTGTCCGCTTGTGCAGGTGGGGATTCGGAGCCTGAGCAAGGAAGAGGCCGATTTTTTACCGCAGAGCAAAGTGAAATCATATTCGGCCGATTTTGTATTGTCAGACGAAAAATGGTGTGAAAAAATCAGCGCGAAGCTGCACGGCGATGTCTTTATCAGCATTGATCTGGATGTTTTTGATCCTTCCATCATGCCGGCAACGGGAACTCCGGAGCCCGGAGGTCTTTATTGGAAGGATGTCTTGCGTCTGCTGAAAACAGTTTCCCGTTCCTGCCGTATTCGCGGGTTTGATGTGCTGGAACTTGCGCCCATTCCCGGTATAGTTGCGCCGGATTTCATGGCTTCCAAGTTGATTTACCGCCTGATGGGATATATAACGCAATAATCATGTCCGACCGAAGAGGAAAGCCGCGGGGCGGATTCCGGAGGAAAAAATAAAAGATAGGGGTGTAGGCGAATTGAATCAGAGTGTTCCCAGAAAGATGTTTTTTACCAAGGGAGTCGGCACGCATAAGGAGGAGTTGCATTCCTTTGAGCTGGCGTTGCGCGATGCCGGCATCGAGAAATGCAATCTGGTGCAGGTGTCCAGTATTTTCCCGCCCGGGTGCAAAGTTATTTCCAAAACGCAAGGGCTTGGAGAGTTGCAGGCCGGGGCGATAACTTATTGCGTAATGAGCCGCTGCTGCAGCCACGAACCGCGCCGTCTGCTGGCGGCATCAGTGGGGCTGGCCATACCGGCGGATAAAAAAACCTACGGGTATATTAGCGAACATCATGCTTTCGGCAAAACGGAAAAGGAGGCCGGCGATTATGCGGAGGATTTGGCTGCGGCCATGCTTGCTTCCACGCTGGGCATAGATTTCAATATCGACGAAAGCTGGGATGAAAAGAAGGAGATATTCAAAATAAGCGGGAAAATAGTCAGTACCCGCAACGTGACGCAATCGACGATCGTAAAAAATTTCTGGTACACGACAGTTGTTGCCGCCGCCGTTTTTATATTTTAATCTCCGGCCAATGCCGTTGGC
>CAYYBK010000265.1:0-2608 GCA_964470015.1 uncultured Syntrophales bacterium | reverse complement strand
TTTCCCGGGCAATCATCTTCTCTTCGTCAGCCGGAATAACCAGAATTCTGACTTTTGAACTCTGCTCGGAAATATCAACAATCTGACCGCGTTTGGCCCTTGTTGCTTTATTAACGTCATTAAAAATATTAATGCCCAGGAAGCCAAGATTCTGGCAGACAAGCGTTCGGATTTCAGAGGAATTCTCCCCGATACCTCCGGTGAAGATCAGCGCATCCAGGCCGCCCAGCGCCGCCGTATAAGCGCCGATGTATTTGCGGACACGGTAGCAGAAGGTGTTGATCGCGTTTTCACATTTGGCGTCACCCGCTTCAGCGGCCGCCAGAATCTCCCGCATGTCGTTGCTTTTCCCTGATAACCCAAGCAACCCGCTCTTTTTGTTCAGTATCTGTTCAATTTGCTCGATACTCATCTTACGCTGCCGCATCAGATGCAGAATGACGCCGGGATCGATATCACCGCCGCGCGTACCCATCACTACACCCTCCAGCGGTGTCATGCCCATGCTGGTATCAATACTCTTTCCATGCCCGATCGCACAGACGGAAGCACCGCTGCCCAAATGGCAGGAAATCATCCGCAATTCACCCAGCGGCCTTCTCAGATGAGTGGCAGCGGAAAGGGCAACAAATTTATGGTTGGTGCCGTGAAACCCGTAACGGCGGATATGTTCTTCCTTGCAGAGATCATGCGGCAGTGCATAGGAATAAGAGCTTTCCGGCATGTCCATGTGAAATGATGTATCGAAAATAGCGACATGGGGAGCATCCGGAATAAGTTTCTGCATCAGTTCGACGCCCTCTATATTGTAGGGATTATGCAGGGGGGCGATCGAATAAAGGCTTTTAACCGTTTCCTTCACTTCGTTGTTGATCACGATGGAGTTAGTGAATTTGTCGCCGCCGTGCACAACACGATGTCCGACGGCTTTTATCTCCTTCAAATCTTTCAATCCGGAGTAAGCGGAGTCCCTCAAGGTATCCACCATCTTATTGAAAGCGTCTTCCGCCTTCAGGACATCCTTAACGGATAATTCCTTTTTCGTTTCCGCCGTTCTAATGACATAGGATGCGTCGCCGGAACCGATCTTTTCAATCAACCCTTCAACTACCGGCGCCGTCTTGTTGGTGTCGAAAAGCGTATATTTGAGGGAAGAACTGCCGCTGTTTACCGTCAATATGCGCATTGGTTCGGAAACGGAAGAGAAGTTCAAATCGTAGGGGTCGGGATTTTCCCTGTAGGCATCCCGCAACCGCTCTTCAGAGTCAAACCGTTCGCTTTGCAGCAGCCGGCTGGTGGCTAAACGCGTAAATTTGCCTAATGTTTTGGGATTGCCGGTTATAATCCGGGAGAAAGTCACCCACGGAATCCGCAACAATTTCGCCGGTTCACTCACTATTGCCTCCAGAATTGCGGGGCCACCGCTCATCAGCGCCATTTCCCCGAAGATTTGCGATCTTTCCCGGGTCGAAATCAACCGCTGGCTGCCATCTTCTTCCGTACGCAACACGTCCACTTTGCCTTCATAGACAATCCATATGTTTCGTTGCAGTTCACCGAGTTTGACGATGACACTGCCTACATTGAATTCCATCAGTTGGGCGTTTTCAGCCAGCAACGCGATTTCCTCTTTTTCCAGGTCGGAGAGTATTTCCACTCCTTTAATAAATATTTGTAGATCCATTTTTTTCTCCTTTTAAATAAAATCTGGTGAGTTCATACATAATTTTCACAAAAAGTTAAAACAAAATTTACCGAAAAAGCGCAATTTTGCCGGCCGCAAAACAAAAAGATTGGCCAATCGGCATTCCTGCGCCGGCGGCGGTATAATAATTTCCGGACTAACCATCATATTATCAAATATTTATAATACCGCCGTCCATTAACGAGCAATTTTGTTATTTTCCGATTCACTTCTGCCGATAAAATTTACCCTGATAGCTGGCCCGGCGAAGCAGCTCCCGGTTGATGGAATTTAAAACATCCAGTTTATTCGCCGCCCAATCCGGCGCGAGGAAAATGTCCCGATATCCGTCGGCAGTCAGGCGCTGGATAACCATCTGACGGGGCAGAATTTCCAGAATATTGCAGACAAGTGATACATATTTGTCTTTGCCGATTATTTCTATCTCGTTTTTTTTATACATTTCACCCAGTACAGTACCTTCCAGGGCCAGCAGTGAATGGATTTTTATACCGTTCACAGGCAGCGCCGCCAGAGATTGGGCTGTTTCCAGCATATCTTGCTCATCTTCACCGGGCAGCCCTAAAATAATATGCACGCAAAGATTGATATTTTTCCCCGCCAAAGCAGCAACCGCGGAATAAAACTGTTCCACGGAATGTCCGCGATTGATGAGCCGCAAGGTCTTGTTGTGGATGGATTGCAACCCCAGCTCCAGCCAGACATGATATTGGGGCACATAAGAAGCCAGCAGTTCTATTGTTTCCGGATCAAGACAATCCGGCCTGGTGCCGATCGCAAGACCAATGATGTCTTCCTGGGACAATGCCTCGTCATAAAAACTTTTCAGTCTGGTGAGGGGAGCATAGGTATTTGTGAAAGTCTGGAAATAAGCAATATACTTATCCGCTTTGCCGGCATAAT
>CAYYBK010000264.1:0-2639 GCA_964470015.1 uncultured Syntrophales bacterium | reverse complement strand
CCGGGTGCAACATGGTCGGCGTTCGGTACGGGAGCGGGTCACATGCCAATTTTGTATGCTACAATCGCAATGGGCGGCCATGTCCGGGTCGGCATGGAAGACAATGTTATGTATGCCAAAAACCGGTTGGCGGTTTCCAACGCCGAATTTGTGGAAAGAGCTGTCCGCATTATCAGGGAGGCCAATCGTACCGTTGCCACGGTCGATGATGCCAGGGAAATTCTCAGTCTGAGGAAATAACGCCGCCAGGAAAATGAAAACGGGCAATGCCCGTTTTCATTTTCCTGATGCAATGCGCAGCGATGGATGTAATGCCTGACGCCGCACGGTCATTTTGCTGCTGAAAAATAATTTTTAATATTCAATCCCGGCGCGGTCTTTGATGCCGGCATGGTAATGATGCCTGATTTCCTTGATTTCACTGACCATATCGGCAATGCCGATTATCTGCTTAGGTGCGTAGCGGCCGGTCATAATCAAATCAAGTTGGGGCGGTCTGCTTGTAATTAATTCGACAACTGTCTTGATATCCAGAAGATTAAAATCCAGTGCCACGTTGATCTCATCCAGAATGACCATATCATACCGGCCGGAATTAATCGCTTTTCTGGCCTTTCCCAGACCTTTTTGCGCAAGCTCTAGATCAATGGGGGCGGGGTTATCGCGCATCACGAAACTGTCCAAACCGGCAAGCCGCACGGTTATGCCCGGCAGATATCTGTGCGCGGCTTTATATTCGCCGTATTTTCTTCCTTTCATAAACTGAACGACGAAAACTTTATATCCCTGGCCGACCGCGCGGAGTGCTTGTCCGAAAGCGGCGGTGGTTTTTCCCTTGCCGTTGCCGGTGATTACCATTACTAAACCTTTTGCCGGACGGGCCGGTGAACTTTTCGAATTTATTTTAGTGCGGATATCTTTAGTTTTCATATGCCTTTCGTTATGACTTTTTCTTTCATTGTTTTACATTACTTTAAAAAACTTTGTGCGAGTTCTTCCGCAATGGAATGCGGATCGTTTTCCCTATTTTTGACTTTTTCCACGGCCTTCTGCAATTCGCCGTTTTTTTCGAGGTTGTGTATGAGCGGTTCCAGGATGACCGCCTTTAAGGCATCATTAATTTCCGCCAGCGCTCTCCGGTTGAGTCGTTCGGTTAACGCTCCGCTATTTTGCAGATAAATATAGTGCTCCTCGATCTTTTTTCCCAGCGCGGCTGTGCTTTCGGCAAAAGTCAGAGGTTCATAGGCATTGCCGCTCATGATTACCGGCGGACGCCAGCCGGTGGATGGCGGCTGCGTATTCCCGAGCATTGCTTGCAATTCGGTAAGCAGTTGTCTGGCGCCGGATCGGTCGGCTTTATTAATGACGAAGATATCGGCTATTTCCATGAGTCCGGCTTTCATGGCCTGTACTTCATCGCCCATACCGGGAACAAGAACGACGATGACACTGTGGGCATGATTGATAATGTCTATTTCCTGTTGACCGATTCCCACTGTTTCCACCAGAATAATATCCTTGCCCATTGCTTCCAGCACATGAATAGCCATGCCTACTGCCTGCGACAAACCTCCCAGCGTTCCGCGTGTGGCCAGTGAACGGATAAAAACACCTTCATCTTCGGCATGGCGCTGCATGCGGATTCTGTCGCCGAGAATTGCTCCGCCGGAAAATGGACTGGTCGGATCGACGGCCAAAACGCCGATGGTTTTATTTTTCTTCCGCAGCGCGGCAATCAGCGCGTCGGTAAGCGTGCTTTTTCCCACGCCCGGTGCACCGGTGATGCCGATTATGTGTGATTTACCGGTGTGGGCAAACAAATTTTTTATTTCAATCCGGACCGACGGCATCTTGTCTTCGATGTCCCGGATAAGCCGGGAGGCGGCGCGGATATCGCCCCGGCAGACTTTTTTTACTCTTTCCATAATTCCCGTCTTTATGGTTTATGCAGCTGTCAGCGCGGTTTAATGTTCGTTTTGATCCACTCAACGATGGAATCCAATGATGCTCCGGGAGTGAAGATTGCCTTGATGCCGGACGCATAGAGCGGCTGAAAATCCTGTTCCGGGATTATCCCGCCGCCGATGACGGTAATGTCCGCCGCGTTTTTTTCCCGCAAAAGCTCCACCACGCGAGGGAAAAGAGCGCGGTGCGCACAGGAAAGACAGCTTAGTCCAACCAGATCAACATCTTCCTGAACTGCCGCCGCCGCTATTTGTTCTGCCGTCTGATGACATCCCGTATAGATGACTTCAAACCCGGCGTCCCGAAAACAACGTGCCAGAACGCGTGCGCCGCGGTCATGGCCGTCCAGTCCCGGTTTTGCCACCATTATACGAATTTTCCTTTCGGCCATAATCATCTCCTTAGTAGAGGCCCGGGTCGCGGTATTCCCCGTAAACTTCCCGGTAAACGTCGCATATTTCCTGCAGCGTGGCGAGGTTTTTCACGGCCTCTATGCAACAGGGCATTACATTGTCTCCTTTTTTGCAGGCATTCCGGATTGCCGCCAGACTTTGCAAAACAGCGCGGTTATCACGTTTGCGCTTCACGTCCCGGAGTCTCTGCATCTGCTCCGCGCCGACTTTTTCGTCGATCTCCACCAACGGAATCGCCTGCTTCACTTCTGTCGCGTATTT
>CAYYBK010000263.1:0-2644 GCA_964470015.1 uncultured Syntrophales bacterium | reverse complement strand
CAGCGGCACACCGCAAGCCATCGCTTCGGCGGCGGGCATGCCAAAGCCTTCATACAAAGAAGGCACAACCGCTATCGTTGCGTTTGCGTAATAACCGGCAAAATCCTCGTTTGCGATGCGCCCGGTAAAGCGCACACACCCGCCCAGCCCGAGCTTCGCGACAAGTTTTTCGATTGTTCCATTCTGTTTGGGGGCACCTATTACCGTCAAATTCACCGGACGCTTTGCGCGTACCTCCGCAACCGCCTCCAGCAGATAACGAAGTCCTTTCAGCGGTGTGTCGGCACTGTTTGTAACAATAAGCGAATTATCAGGACGCGCCGGATTTTTCACCGGATAAAAATATTCCGTATTGACGCCGTTGGGGATGACGCGAAATCGTGACAATTCGATGGCAAATTCCCGGGCAAGATCATTCTTGGCGCATTCCGATACGGTAATAATGCGGGAAAGGCCGCGGGCGACCTTTTTCTGCATTTTGATGAAGGAATACCAGCGCCTTACTTTCAGTTTCTGAAAAAGAGTGCCGGCGGCCTTGTATTCCTCTTCCCGATCCACGGTTATGGGATGATGAATTGTAGCGATCGTCGGATTTCCCCGGCGGGCGATCATGCCTATTCCATAGGCCAGACACTGATTGTCATGTATAATATCATACTGTTCGCGCCTTCTCCGCAAATAGCCGTATGCCCGGACGCCAAAAGTATATGGTTCGGGAAAACTTCCCGTGCACATATTCAGAAATTCATACATGTTGAGCGGTCGGGCCAGATCGCTTATCTTTTCTACTTTAAAGAGATGATCGGGATTGTAAAGATCAAGACCGGCGATTTTATGCAATTTGACTTTTCCGTCAAGATGAGGATAAGGAGGACCGGACAATACATCCACATCATGTCCCAATTCGACCAGTGCCTTGCTTAAGTGTTTAACATAAACGCCCTGACCGCCGGAAGCCGGATTCCCCCTGTATGTCAAAAGGCAGATTTTTAAAGGACGCTGCCGATCATGAATGGTCACATGCTCGCCCTCTGGACAATGTCCTGCGCATTGGCAAACATTGCGGCAATTTCATCGGCGGTTAAACCGGCACCCAAGGCAATCTTCATCGCCATTGTTCTGCCGACAAAATCGGCGGGAGAATGGGCGTCGTTATCCAGCACCAATTTTGCCCTGAATTTCTGCGCCAGACGGGCAACATGTCCGTTGCTTAAACTATGACCCTTCCGCGTGGTTATTTCCAGATATATACCCCGCTGGGCTGCTATTTTTATTTCCTCTTCCGTGATCAACCCGGGATGCGCGAGGATGTCGATATCGGCCTGCAATGCCGCCAGATTTGTACCTTCCGGTACAGGCTCGACCATTGTTTCGCCGTGAACAACTATTATTTTTGCTCCCAACGCCCTGGCCTCCTTCGCCAGCGCGGCAAGATCAGCGGGATCGACATGGGTAAGCTCGACACCCGGCAGCACTTTAATCCGCCCCTTTTCCGTGATTTTGTTTCCCACCTTGATCATGCGCGGAATTATGAAATCAAAATTGGAATGATCGGCGTGATCGGTTATGGCAATGGCTTTATATCCCGCGGCATAGGCGCGCCGGGCCAGTTCCGTGGGGATTAAATCACCGTCGCTGAAAATGGAATGGGTGTGCAGATCAATCACATTATATCTCCTTGACGAACGATTTTAGAACGGACGCACGTGGTGAAATAACAAATTTATGGCCGGCGGTCAACAAGGATATGTCTCTATTCCGTAACCTGCATTTCCTTGCTTTTTTTGTGTAATAAAAGAAACGTCGCCGAAACGCGGCAGATATTGTTCCCTCTGTCGTCAGTCACCAGACAATCACCGATAACAAGGCTTTTTCCTTTTTTAAAAACGGTTGCTGTTGCGGTAAGATCTCCCGCGTTCACCCCCGCCAGGAAATTGCTCTTGAGTTCAATCGTCGTTAATCCTTCGTACGGTGTCAAACGGGTAATCATGGCATGCGCGATAGTTTCATCGGCCAGCGCAACGATCAACCCGCCCTGCATGGACTTCGCTCCCTGTAAATACTCGGGGCGAATGGGCATAAGAGCACGGGCATATCCGTTTTTAAGTTCGACAAATTTTATTCCCATAAAATCAAGGAAGGGATTAAGGCCTTTTTGTCCCGCCTGCAATCTTTCCAGATATTTATTGTAATCAGTAATGGCCGGTCGCCTCTCTTTCTTTTGCGGCAGAATAAACGGCAGGAAATTGCCGCTTCCTGCCGTCATCTGTAAACATAGATATTATTAAATTAATCAAGCTACTGCGTTATAAGCCGCAGGATCAAGGGGAGAACCGGCAGGGAATACCCGTGCGGCCAGTTCCCGATCCAAAAGCAAAATGCCTTCTTTGGAATTCTCCACCATCGCCAGCTCCCGGGCAACTTTCTCCGTGTTTTTTTCTTCTTCAATCTGCTCATTCAAAAACCAGGAAAGAATGGGCTCCGAAGTGTAATCGTTTTCTTCGCGGGAAATTTTCGTTATATTATTAATTTTAGCCGTAATAAACTTTTCGTGCTCATAGGCGTCCTGCCACGCTTCCAGCGGTGTTTTCCACGTCGTTTTGATCTGTTTCAGATCCGGAAGTTTTACGGGCGCCCCCCGGTC
>CAYYBK010000262.1:0-2697 GCA_964470015.1 uncultured Syntrophales bacterium | reverse complement strand
CGAAAAAATAGGCCAGGGCGGGGTCAACTGGTCTGCAGGTTATATTGAAGCAACCGGCATCGGCGCCCCTGCTGATAAATCAATCGGTAAAGCCAGCGCCCGTCCGATGGCTCTGCGCGCCGCCAAGGTTGATGCCTACCGTAATTTATTGGAAGTAACCAAGGGTGTAAGAGTTGATTCGACGACAACAATAAAAGATTTCACCGTGGAAAGCGATGTAATCAATACACAGGTAGACGGCCTGGTTAAAGGAGCTGTAGTTGTCGATCAGCAGTATATGTCCGATGGGACGGTCGAAGTAAAAGTCAGGATGCCTCTTTACGGAAATCTTTCACAGGTTATGATCCCGGCCTCCATCGAGAAGAGGAAAGATCTGCGGCCGGCGGAAGCACCAGCGCCTCCGGCAGCCGCTCCGGCAGGACCGCCAATGGCCTATACCGGACTGGTTGTCGATGCCCGCGGTATTCAGGCCCGGCCGGCAATGTCGCCGCGCATCTTTGATGAAGATGGCAAGGAAGTTTACGGGTCCGCCAATGTTGATCGGGAATATGCGGTGCAGCAGGGAATGAGCGGTTATGCCCGCGATCTTACGGCGGCCCAAAGCAACCAAAGGGTAACGAACAGCCCGATTACAGTTAAAGGATTGAAAACCAGCGGCGCCGGGAAAGCGGATATCGTGATCAGTAATGCCGATGCCCAGCAAATCAGGGCTTCCGCGGACAACGCCTCCTTCATGAAAAAATGCCGCGTGATGATCGTTCTGGATTAAACCGGTCTTGATAGAACCGGATAGTGAAAAAAAGCCGCAGTCACAAAAGAATCTGGTGACTGCGGCTTTTTAATCTTGTCGAGCAACGGGTCGGGGGGAGTCTTACGTTGTGCTATTGATGTATCATTGTGCGGTGACCCGACAGGAGATGTTGCAGTCTCGGCATCATGTGTGATCGTATATTGCGGAGGATATTAATCCGGTTTTAATTCCCTTGTCGGCATCCATTCCGCGAGATTTAACGTCGTGCGCAGACCGAGATCATCAAAGTGATTTGCCAGCCACTTCTCCGCCTGCTTCCTACCCGCAGCAAAAAGACTGCTGATTAAAGTCCAGCTTGTATCCATTTTACTCCGGACTCCCAGGTGAGCTAATTCCTGAGTGATGGGGATGATGTGAAAATAGATGCGCTCTATCCGGGGATCATTAATGAGCCCTTTTTCGATCATCTGGGTAATATTTACATAGAAACTGACTTCGCGCATAAGATTGGAATTAAAAGTAATTTCATTTATCCGATCGGCGATATCAACCGCGTGACGCGGCAGATCACGCCTGATGGTTGGATTGATCTGGACGATGACGATGTCCGCTACCTCGCACTGACGCACCAGCGGTTCCAGTGCCGGATTGCCCATGAAGCCACCGTCCCAGAAATAATCGCCGCTGATCGGAACGGCCTGATTAACATGAGGCAGACAGGATGATGCCAGCAGAACGTCAAGGGATATTTGTTCATTGGTGAAGATATGCAGATGATTGGTGTTTACATTGGTTGCCGAAATAAAAAGGCGAATTTTTCCGCATCGCTGCAACCGATCAAAATCGATCGTTTCCGCCAGTATATTGCGTAATGGATTTATATTGAACGGATTTGTCTGATAGGGAGAAAAAAATTGCGTGAATAAATCAAAGCCGGTGGCCAGCGGCGACCAATCTGCTCCCAAAGGGTTCAAAATGCCGGAATAGTAGGGACTGAAAGCGCCTTTTTGGCTGATACCCTTCCAAAAGTCACTTAATTTTTTTCTGGCGCCATCCCTGCCGTTCGTTTCATAGCCATGGGCGAGCACGGCGGCATTTATTGCCCCGGCGCTTGTACCACTGATGCCTGCTATCCGGATGCGTTCATCTTCCAGCAATCTGTCCAGTACGCCCCAGGTAAATGCGCCGTGGGAACCGCCACCCTGAAGAGCCAGGGCGATTAATTTTGTTTTGGGTACGGCTGGGGACATAATGGTTCCTTAATGCGCAAGATTCTGTATTTATTAATTTTTATTCTGACCGACAAAATGCTTCCCGGTGCGAAAGCAGGGGATATAGAACCTGATTTCGTAGCATTGCCTGTGAAAACTTATTATTGGTCCTGCTTTTTATCTTCCTGGGCTTTGCGGTTTTCTGAATTTTCGGAAAAAACTTCAAAAATGGACTTAAATGGCGAAAGGCTGGCCAGTGTTTGTACGTTAGCCGGTGTATAGTTTGTGCTTAAATCAAGCCATTTTTTGTATTGATCATCGGCAAGATTGCGAAATAAAAGATAATTTCTAATCGTCTGCTCCAGATATTTCTCAAAAAATTCGCTGAGGACGGTTTCTCCGTATTGAATAATCAGGTAAAGTAATGGATTCGGCAGCAGGTGGTGTTTTTTTCGTGCTTCTTCCAAGACGATTTGCGTGAGAATGGAGGCCGTGACATCTTCACCTGTTTTGGCATCCAGCACAGTAATTTGTCTTCCCTCCCGGATAATATTCGTCACATAATCAAGGGTTACATAAATACTTTTTTCCGTATCATAGAGACGCCGATTCGTATATTTTTTTAAAATCAGTTTTTTATCCATGGTTATTTACCTCTGCGGCATCCAATACAACATTTCTTTGTTTGATGCAACATTAATGTTGTGTTATTTTCGATTTTTAAATGGATAAAAT
>CAYYBK010000261.1:0-2698 GCA_964470015.1 uncultured Syntrophales bacterium | reverse complement strand
CCTGAATTTGACGGCTACAAAGAATTTCTGGGTAAAAAATTGTATTACAGCCACAAAAGCCCGGAAATGCTTTATGCCGATCTGGAGAAAACCGGCTTCCGGATTATCTCCCGGAATTACCGGGAAATCGGCGGAGAAACATTCTTATGGGTGACAATAAACAGGCCCTGATAACATTTTTGAAGCCGGCGCTGCTTTTTGCGGTTGGCACTGCCCGGCTGATCATGATAAGAAGCGCTGATGAAATCAACGATGGAACCGGGAGATAAAGACTGGCTTGTCTATATTTTGCAATGCAACGACCGGACTTTATATACAGGCGCGACAAATAATATCGAAAAACGGCTGATCGCCCACAACAAAGGCACTGCATCCCGGTACACCAGAACGAGATTACCGGTAAAATTGCTGGCCGTAAGCCGCCGCCTGTCGCGTGCCGCAGCGCTCCGGCTGGAGATGAAAATCAAAAAGCGGCCGAAACGCGCGAAGCTCAAAACACTGGCGGAAGGCGGCAGCGGAGGGAATCAGGAAAATGACAAAGAACGGAACTGTCCGCACGGACATTAAAGCGGGAATGCGCGTCAACATCGTCCAGAAGCCTGATCAGCGATCAGGCAGACTCACCTGCGGAATTGTCCGCGACATCCTTACCCGATCAAGCCTTCATCCGCACGGCATCAAAGTACGGCTCGACAGCGGCATTGTAGGCCGGGTCAGGGAAATATTGAATGACTGACATCACGCGCTTACGCTTCCCGGACTGCGGTAATCCCTCCTTTGCCGACCGGCGTTACCCGGCAGCCAGGCGGTGTGCAAAACGGCGGCAAATGATTTGCATGCGGCATCATTACCCCATGTGATCAAGAATGCGCCTCCGATTGTTTCTCCATTTCTTCGATTTTCAGTTGTTTCCGCAGTACCTTGCCGATCATTGATTTGGGCAGTTCCTGGCGAAATTCAATTACCGTGGGCAGCTTGTACGTTGCCAGCTTCCCTTTGCAGAAATCAATCATCTCTTCCTGGGTGGCGGACATGCCGTCTTTGAGGACAAGGAAGACTTTGACATTTTCACCCCGTTTGGGGTCGGGAATACCGATGGCACATGCCTCCCGAACTTTGGGGTGCGTATAGAAAAGCTCATCGATATCCCGCGGATAAATATTGAAACCGCCCGAAATAATCATGTCCTTCTTCCGGTCAACGATATAAAAATAACCATCTTTATCCATGGTTGCAATATCCCCGGTATAACACCAGCCGTCCCGCAGCAGGATTGCGGTTTCCTCCGGCCTGTTCAGATAGCACTGCGTAACCTGGGGGCCGCGGATAATAAGTTCCCCGGGTTCGCCAACCGGCACGTCCCTTTCCCCCATCTCCAGATCGACTATCCGGGCTTCCGTGTCCGGCAGCGGCACGCCGATGCTGCCCGGTTTGCGGACGCCGTTGAAGGGATTGGCATGCGTGACGGGTGAAGTTTCCGTCATCCCGAATCCCTCGACAATAACCGATCCTGAAATCTTTTCGAATTCGTAGATAACCTCCACGGGCAGCGGCGCACTTCCGGAAAAGCACTCCGACAAACAGGTCATATCCGTTTTTTTCAAATCCGGGTGGTTCAGCATCCCGATATACATGGTGGGAACAAGCGGTGCAAATGTCGGCCGGTATTTCCGGATTACCTCCAGCAATTGCTCCGGCTGCGGTTTGGGAACGAGAATATTTCCCCAACCCATATGGATCGGAAAATTCATCGAGCAGGTCATGCCGAAGACATGAAAGATGGGCAGGGCGGCGATGGCAATCCGGTTATCACCCTTCTTGAAAACGGGGAACCATGATTCAAGCTGCTGAACCTGTTTGCTCAAATTGCAGTGGGTTAAAATAACCCCTTTGGAAACACCGGTGGTTCCCCCCGTGTACTGGTAGATCGCCGGATCAGTAAAATCTATATTGACTGCGGGCGGATTCGGTTTATATCCGGCCAGGCAATCTTTCCACTGATAGACATCCGGGGCGGGCCTGACCTTGGCCAGCAGCCCTTTTTTCTTGGCCACAAGAGGGAAAAGAATGTTTTTCGGAAAAGGCAGATAGTCGCCAATCGATGTATGGATGATTTGTTTGATTTTTGTTCTGGAGCGCAGAGCAATCATTCTGTTGGCCAGCAGATCAATCGCGATAAGCAGTTTCGCCCCCGAATCGTTGAGTTGATATTCCAGTTCCCGGTCGGAATACATAGGGTTGTTCATCTGGACGATCGCCCCGATCTTCTGAATGGCGTAATAGGCCACGACACAGGGAATGACATTCGGAAGAACAAGCGCTACGGAATCGCCTTTTTTTATTCCGAAATCCGCAAGGCAGGTCGCAAAGCGATCCACCATATTCTTCAGATCGCGATAGTTCACGGTATAACCCTGAAAGTTCAGGGCCATGCGCTGCGGATGGGCGGCAACAGTCCGCTCGAAAATATCCGGGATGCAGATATGCTCATAGTACAGAAATTCGGACACACCCAGTCCGTAAGATTTTATCCATCGTTTTGACAAATAAATGTTTTCTTCCGTCATATTCCAATTTACTTTCAGTTATTTAATTACGCTTCGGGAAAGTGCTTCCAGGAAAAAAGAGCCCGCTTGCTGCCTGTCTTCCCGGGAAGACAGGCAAATATCGCCTGCTCCGGCCCCCCTCTCTTTGACCT
>CAYYBK010000260.1:0-2707 GCA_964470015.1 uncultured Syntrophales bacterium | reverse complement strand
GCAAGAAATGGAGAAGATCCTCCGGAAGCATACAAAAGAAGAATTTCCGCTTGCGCCGACAGTAAAAGAGGAGCTTATTTATGAAAATATCATCAGCAACTCACCGGCCATGCAGCTTATTTTTTCCCGTATCGAACAGGTTGCGCAAACCGACTCCGCCGTATTGATACAAGGTGAAACCGGCACGGGTAAAAACATCCTGGCCGCGTTAATCCATGACATCAGCCAGCGGAAAAATAAAAGGTTGGTCACCGTCAATTGCGCCGCACTTCCGCAAAACCTCCTGGAAAGCGAATTATTCGGCCGGGAAAAAGGCGCTTTTACGGGAGCGGACAGCAGGCAAATCGGGCGTTTTGAGCTTGCCGACAGGGGAACCCTTATCCTTGATGAGATTGGAGAGCTGCCCTTGGAATTGCAGGCTAAACTGCTGCGGGCCATTCAGGATGGCGAACTTGAGCGGCTGGGCAGTCCGCAAACCATCAAGGTTGATGTCCGCATTATCGCGTTGACGGGGAAAAATCTGCAGGAAGAAGCGGCACGGAAGCGCTTTCGCCAGGATCTCTTTTACCGGCTGAATGTTTTTCCCGTCAGCGTTCCGCCGCTGCGGGAACGCCGGGAGGATATACCGCATCTGGTGCAACACTTCCTGCAGGAGTTCAACCGTAAAATGAACCGGGAAATAGATTTTATTCCGGACAGCGTGATGAACGAGCTGATGATTTATTCTTGGCCGGGTAATGTGCGGGAATTGCGGCACGTTATAGAACGTTCCGTTATAATGACCAGCGGCAACAGCCTGCAACTGGCAGAAGAGCTCTCCAATGAACCCAGGCCAGCAGAAGATTCTTTCATCACCAACCTCGCCGAAGTCGAAAAGCGCCATATCACCAAAGTGCTGGAAAAAACAAACTGGCGCATTGACGGCCCCAAAGGCGCCGCCCTCCTGCTCGGACTGCATCCCAATACGCTGCGTGGCCGGATGGCGAAATTAGGCATCAATCTGAAAAGAACAATTTCCTGAGCCTTCCATTTCCACTGTATTTCGTAATAATACTACATGCCGTTAATTTCACCGGGACACCGTGCACTCCGGAACCACCGGCATCTTCTAATAATAAATAATAAATTAAGCTACTTACAATTAATTATACCGTAATCAACATTTTGGCATCTATTATGCTTAAAGAACAAAATAAAAATAATTACAATTTAACAGTAAAGATAATTATAAATCAATTACAAGAAGAAATAGCCAAAATGGGATTAAAAGTAACGCCGCAGCGCGTGGCTGTTCTGGAGATGTTGAACGGCAACAAAAACCATCCGACGGCAGAAAGCATCCATAATACGCTCTTGGATAAATATCCGGGTCTTTCTCTCACAACAGTTTACAATATTCTGGCAAAGCTGGTGGAAAAGAAAAAAATTCAACTGCTGAATATCGACCCGCATAAAAAAAGATTCGATCCGTGCATGGAGATGCATGACCATTTCTACTGCCGGACATGCGGCAACGTATATGATTTAGCAAAGGAAGATTCAGAAAAAACTGCCGGAATGGAACAAAGAGAAAAATTCGACGGCCATTGCGTGGAAACAGTTAATTTAAATTTACAGGGAGTGTGCAGATTTTGCACTACCGCTCTTCCCTGAAAAAAATACAAAAATATTAGGTAATTTCAAACATTACAATAAAAACAAGCCATAAATAGCAAGAGAAAAGGAGAAAGTTATGAAAAAGTATTTGTTCGTATTCGCAGCCATGTTGTTGGTGGTCGGTATGACCAGCGGAGCTTATGCAGGTACAAAAACAGATGCCGTCCCGGTATCGGCCACAGTAGCGGCAAACTGCACGATTACCGGCGGATCTATCGCCTTCGGCACGGTGGATGCAGTTACCAATGCTAGCGGCGCAACGGCAACAGTGGTTAACCCGACGATTAAATGCACAAAGGGCGCATCCGTGGCCGTAACTGATGATATGGGCGCAAATGAAGCCTCCACCGGTGTAGCCCCGGCCAGAATGAAAAACGGGTCGGATTATATCGAATATGCTTTCACCTACACGACCCCATTGACCGGAACGGGCTTGGGTAATGATATCGGCAGCACGCTGAGCCTGGCCGCCACTATCGCCGCCGGCAAACTCGATAATGCCGCTGCCGGTTCATACAGTGATACTTTAACATTGACAATTACCTATTGATTTTTAAGCCGGTGTCTTGCCGTGGAGTTGTGCGACCTCTTTAACCGGTAAAAACGGAGTAACTTTTGGAATGAAGAAGTCAATTTATCTTCTTGCCCTTTTTATTGCGCTGAGCGCTGCCGCGGTTTCTGTTGCCGCCGCAGCGCCGGTGGGATCGGCAACGGTGTATATTACTGTAAACGCGCGCGTCGGCATAGCGTTGCAGGAAGTGCAGCGCTGCACTTTTGCCAATCAGCTCGTCATCGACCCCCAGTCCGGCAGCGATCACATCTTCCTGCCCAACACCGATCAAATGATCAAGGGCACCAACGGCGCCGTTTTTAACGTCAAAGTGTCCAGCATCAACGGCACGGCCGTTAATCAGGCCTGCACCGCCAACGGCGTCAGCGGCATGCAGCTGCGCTCGGCCAGTTCACCAACGGATACCATTCCGTACACATTCATGTGCACCGGCGATACGGAAGGCATGGGACAGTTCCGGGGCGCCGGTTATAACACGCC
>CAYYBK010000259.1:0-2712 GCA_964470015.1 uncultured Syntrophales bacterium | reverse complement strand
TCCACAGAAAATGCGGAAATGGCTGTCAACCTGAAATTCATCGATGCCGCTTCCGGGCGCAAGATTCACGAAAAAACCATTACGAAAAATGTTAATAATGCCAAGACGAAATCACCGCGCACCGGTTCAGAACGCCATTGGCCGTATGATTTGGGCGGGATGGTCGCCGAATATATCAATGAAGTTGTCCAGGGCAATTTCCGCTGAGTAATCAGCGCCGGCGCAACAGAAAAGTGGTCAGGCGGCAATTAATAATCAAAATCAACAGCTTCGATCGCGGCGCTCAGATTTCTTACTTTATTCAGTACGGCAACATGCTCCGGACGCACTTTGTAGCTTTCCAGCGCCGCCGCATCGGCAAAAGTGGACACCAGCGCAAAATCGAATTTTCTTGCCGGACGTAAATCGCGGCCGCATTCATAGCCTTTTATTTCCCTTATCACCGGCGGCAGGGCCAAGAGAGAGCTCTGCAAATCGGCAATCTGCTGATCGGTTACCTCCTCCTTAAATTTCATAAGTACTATATGTTTCAGCATATTTTTACTCCTTTTGTTCGGGTATTTTGCCAGTTTTGCATTTTGCAGGCCCGTTATAGATTCGTCAAGCAATATCTTTTATTTAATGCTTGACAAACAGCACCCGCTGAATTAATTACTAGCAAACAAATAGTAATTAACAAATTTTCTGCCGGCACCGGTTCATTGCTGCCCGTTATCCAGAAATATGCAGATGAAATTACGTCAGGGGATGATAAATTTTAAGGCGAGTACCGGACCGGTCATGCTGCTGCAGAAAAAAATTAAAGAAAATGCTAAAGACATTTTTACAAATTTAAAAGGAATAATTAATCAGAGATTATGGGAATAGTCGATAAAATAAAAAAATTAAAAAAAGATAAAAATGCGGTAATTCTCGTTCACAACTACCAGCTTCCGGAAATTCAGGATATAGCTGACTTCGTTGGAGATTCTCTCGGTTTGAGCATTGAAGCGGCGCGGACAGAGGCAGAGGTAATAGTTTTTTGCGGCGTCCATTTCATGGCGGAAACGGCGAAAATTTTGTCCCCGCAGAAAACAGTTTTACTGCCTGACAAAGACGCCGGCTGTCCGATGGCCGATATGATTGACGCCGCAGGCCTGAAAGCAATCAAGGCAAAAAATCCAAACGCAGCCATTCTGTGTTATGTGAATACATCGGCGGCCGTAAAAGCCGAATGCGATTATTGCTGCACATCAGCCAACGCCGAAAAAATGGTAAGACACATTCTTGCGGCAAACAAGAATATTATTTTCGTCCCTGATAAATATTTGGCGCAATATGCATCCGCAAAGACCGGCCACAAATTCATCCTCTGGGAAGGCTATTGCCCGATTCATGCCGGAATCATACCGGAGCACATAAAGCGGGCGAAAGAACTTCATCCCCGGGCGAAAGTTCTTGTACACCCGGAATGCAAACCCGATCTTACAGCTCTCGCCGATAGCGTCGCTTCGACCGAAGGAATGTGCAGATACGTAAAAGACGCCGCCGCTACCGAATTCATCATCGGCACCGAAATAGGAATCATTCACCGGATGAAGAAGGAAAATCCGGGAAAAAACTTTTACCCGGCATCGGAGAAGGCGGTCTGCCCGAATATGAAACGTACCACACTGGAGAAAGTAATGTGGTCGCTGGAAGATATGACACACGAAATTAAGGTGCCACAGGATGTGATGGATAAAGCCAGGCTGGCTATAGAAAGAATGATTCAGGTAACCTGATTTTATTATAAAGGCTGCGATTGTGTCTTCCAACAATAATCTCCCTCCTGGGAAAATACGTAATATTGAATCAGATAAGGCCGCTGAAGCCGTGGATCGCCATTCCGCCGGAGTTGTTGCCACAAAATACATTTCATTTGCTGCACCACCGAATGTGCTGCAATTGACATCTGGACGTAATCTGGGTCCGGTTACAATAGCTTACGAAACCTACGGCACGTTAAATTCCGCCAAATCCAACGCCATTCTGGTTTGCCATGCCCTCTCCGGAGATGCTCACGCCGCCGGATTTCATGAAGGCGAAACCGTGCCCGGCTGGTGGAATGATATGATTGGACCGGGCAAGGCACTGGATACGAATTTATACTTTGTTATCTGTTCAAATGTCATCGGCGGCTGCAAAGGAAGCACCGGACCTTCTTCCGTCAACCCGGGAAATGGGAAACCATACGCGATGGATTTTCCAGTAATCACTATTGAAGACATGGTCACCGCCGAAAGATACCTGATCGACTTTCTGGGGATTGAGAAACTTCTTTGTGTCATCGGTGGTTCCTTTGGCGGCATGCAGGCACTGCAATGGGCATCAAAGTACCCGGACCGCATCGTTGCGGCAATCCCGATTGCCACGGCGCTTAAACACTCACCACAGCAAATCGCATTTGATGAGGTCATCAGACAGACGATCATGGCCGATCCCGCCTGGCGGGATGGTAATTATTATGATTACGGCCAGCCGGAAAAAGGCCTCGCTGTGGCGCGGATGATCGGGCACATAACTTTCATGAGCGATCAGTCCATGGAAGATAAATTCTCGCGTAAACTGAAAAACGGCAATTTGAGCTTTCGTTTCATTGATGATTTCGAAGTGGAAGGATATCTGCGCTACCGGGGCTATAATTTCGTCAAGCGCTTCGATGCCAATTCTTATCTTTATATCACCAAGGCC
>CAYYBK010000258.1:0-2720 GCA_964470015.1 uncultured Syntrophales bacterium | reverse complement strand
GTTGTCGTTAACGGGGTCGGTATTTGGCATACAGGCAATGGATGTAAAGCCGCCGACTACGGCCGCTTTGGATCCGGAAGCTATCGTTTCCTTGTATTCCATGCCCGGCTCGCGCAGGTGAGTATGTATGTCGATTAATCCCGGGGTGAGCAGCAAACCATCCAGTTTGATAATTTTTATTTTCCCCGTGTCGCGCGATTTTGCGGGTTTAATGAGATCGTGTCCTGTTTTGATAATTTTCCCGTCTTCGAACAGAATATCCATAACGGCGTCAATTTTTTGGGCGGGATCTATTATTCTGGCTCCGGTTAAAAGAGTTTTCATTCGTTGCCTCCAGTCAGCAAATAGAGCAACGCCATTCTCACGGCTACTCCTTTATTTACTTGATCGAGAATTACCGAACGCGACAGATCGTCGGCGACATCCGGTGATATTTCCACCCCCCGGTTAATGGGGCCGGGGTGCATGATGATGGCATCTTTCTTAGCCAGCCTTATGTTGCGGGTGTTCAGGCAGTAACGCTGAGCATACTCGCGCAGCGATGGAAAGATATTCTGTTTTTGGCGTTCGAGCTGGATGCGCAGCATCATTACCACATCAGCATCGATGATTGCCTCCTCCAGTTTCGTATAAGCCCTGACGCCCATCTGTTCGATGCCGCGCGGCATCATGGTTGCCGGTCCCGCCAAGACGACCCGGGCGCCCATTTTAGAAAGTCCGTAAATGTTGGAGCGGGCCACGCGGCTATGCGTGATGTCGCCGATGATAGCTACTTTCAGTCCCGCAAATCCGCCTTTTCTTTCCTTGATCGTCATCATGTCCAGAAGCGCCTGTGTGGGATGCTCGTGTGCACCGTCACCGGCGTTAATAATGGATTGTTTGAGCAGACTTGCCAGCAGATGCGGAGAACCGGCGGCGCTGTGACGGATAATGATAACATCCGGATTCATGGCTTCCAGCGTCCGTGCCGTGTCGATTAACGTTTCGCCTTTGACGACGGAGCTGGTCGAAGCGGAGATGTTGATGGTATCGGCGCTGAGCCTCTTTCCCGCTATTTCGAATGATGTTCGCGTGCGGGTGCTGGCTTCAAAAAAAAGGTTGATAATCGTCTTGCCGCGCAGTGTGGGTACTTTCTTGATTTCGCGGGTGGAAATCTCCAGAAAGGATTCTGCGGTTTCTAAAATGTGATTAATTTCTTCAACGCGCAGATCCTTGATGCCGAGGATGTCTTTTCTTTCAAATTTCATAAATTTGCCTTTAAAATGTCAGCAGTGTTTCTTTATGCGATAACAACTTCATCAAAACCGCTTTTTTCCACCAGATGAACGGTTACGGCCTCCCAAAGAGATGAAGGAAGATTTTTCCCGACAAAATCGGCGCGGATCGGTAATTCGCGATGCCCGCGGTCTATTAAAACGGCCAGTTGAATCATTTTGGGCCGGCCGAAATCGATCAGCGCATCCATTGCGGCACGGATAGTCCGGCCGGTAAAAAGAACGTCGTCGACAAGAACAACTTTTTTATCATCAAGAGAAAAAAGAATTTTTGTTTTTCCCAGACGGGGTTTTTTTTTGGATATGGAAATATCGTCCCGATAAAGCGTTATATCAAGCTCTCCCAGAGGTATTTCTTTGCTTTCAATGGCTGATATTTTCTTCTTCAACCTTTCCGCAAGGTAAACTCCGCCCGTCCTGATCCCGACAAGGACGAGATTGTCGATTCCTTTATTCTTTTCCAAAATTTCGTAGGCAATCCGCGTTATACAACGATCGATATTTTCTTTATCCATTACCACTTTAACGCCTTTATTTTCTGTCATGACATGATTCCCCCGATCTCCGCAGGCGGCTTATGATAGGAACGACAGGCACAAAAAAAGCCTTTCCCCGCGCCGGAAGAAAGGCTGATCAATTTTAGAAGTAAATTTTTCATTGTGGACTCCTTTTTCAATCTCGCCGGATTAAATTAAAAGGCCGTATTTCTAGTTTCATACAACGAAGCAGCTTAAGAGTCAAGACAAAAAGAGCCGACAGATTACCTCAAATAAAATGTTTATTGCAAGATCGTCCTTCAATGAATATAATGCCAAAACTTGACACATAGAGGAGGATAAAAATGGCTGCACCGGATTCATCCAGCGCTTTTTTTAAGGAATATCAGGATCGGTTTGAAAAAAAAATTAAGGAAAACGAAATTGCCCTGCTGGAACATTGGAAAGCGCAATTGGATAAAGTAATAAGTGCAAGGCCTGACAGCATCGCTTCGCTGCAGATGCAGGTTAAGAAAGTGTCCGAGATGATGGCGACGAGAATTAAGGTATTGAAGAAGGACGGAAATGGATAGTATTGCCGATTTTTTATTTGAAGTGGGGATGCTCGGGAAAACACCGCGAAGCGGCTACCAGTTTCTGGGCAGCGGCAAAGAATCCGTAGCCGAACACGTCTTGCGAACGATCTTTGTCGGATATGCTTTATGTAAGATGAACCCATCGTTAGATGAGTTTCGTGTCCTGAAAATGTGCGCATTACACGATTTGCCCGAGGCGCGCACCGGCGATATGAATTATGTGAACAAAAAGTATGTCCGTGTTGATGAAGAAAAAGCGGTGCGCGAATTAACCGAAAGGCTTTTTTTTCGGAAACGATATCAAGTCATTTATTGATGAATTCAATGAAAAGGTAACGCCGGAGGCACTGACCGTTCATGATGCCGATCAAATA
>CAYYBK010000257.1:0-2721 GCA_964470015.1 uncultured Syntrophales bacterium | reverse complement strand
GGTTGAATTAACATGGAATATAGTTTATGATACGAAAAATTGATCTTATCCCCAAAGAGAAAGGATAATTTGCATATGCCGGTTTTTGTTTGGGAAGGTACGACCAGAAAAAACGAAGTCAAAAAGGGAGAAATGGATGCGGTTGACGAAATGGCTGTGCGCGGATTGCTGCGCAGGCAGGGGTTTAAATCGATTGAAGTCAAAAAGAAGCCCAAAGATCTCTCGGAGTATTTACCTTTCTTGAAAGGCAAAGTTAAAGAAAAAGATGTTGTTGTTTTTTGTCGTATTTTCTCCACGATGATTAACGCCGGCTTACCTCTCATTCAATGTCTGGACCTCTTATACCAGCAGGAACAGAATAAGACATTCAGGGATATTATCAAAGCCGTGAAAGAAGATGTTGAAGGCGGTGCCAGTCTGACCGAAGCGCTAAAAAAATATCCCGACGTCTTTGATGATCTTTTTGTTAATCTGATTGCCGCCGGAGAAGCCGGCGGTATTTTGGATGTCATATTGGGACGCCTTTCCAGCTATATGGAAAAGGCGATGAAATTGAAAGCAAGAGTCAAGGGCGCCATGACTTATCCGGCTGCCGTCCTCGTTATTTCCGTAGGTGTCGTTACATTGTTGCTTCTAAAAGTAATTCCGGTATTTAAAAAGATGTTCGAGGGGATGGGGGGGGGAATTACCGGGCCCGACGGCGGCTTTGGTTGCCGCCAGCGAATTTGCACAAAACTACTGGTGGATTATGGCTGGTATTTTGGTGGTGGTTTACATTATTTTTAACCGTTTTCGCAAAACGGAAAAAGGCCGCTGGACAATCGATGCTCTTATTCTCAAATCACCGATATTCGGGCCGCTCTTGAAAAAAGTAGCCGTGGCAAAATTTTCCCGGACGCTTTCCACGATGATGAATTCCGGTGTGCCTATTTTGGAAGGACTTTCCATTGTCAGCAAAACAGCCGGCAATGTGGTTATTGAAGCAGCACTGGTAAAAACGCGTCAGAGCATCAGCGAAGGGAGGACAATTGCCGAACCGCTTATGGAAACGGGTATTTTCCCGGCCATGGTGGTGCAAATGATCGCCGTCGGTGAAGCGACGGGCGCCTTGGATACAATGCTCGGGAAAATTGCTGATTTTTACGATGATGAAGTCGATGCTGCCGTAGAGGCAATGACGGCTCTTTTAGAGCCGGTGATGATGGTTTTCTTGGGAGGTATTGTCGGCGGTATGATTATCGCCATGTATCTGCCAATATTTAAAATGGCTTCCGTCGTCGGATAAGCACAAAACCCAAAACGTTGAAATAAATAAGAATGGTCGGGATGGCGCGATTTGAACGCGCGACTCCTGCGTCCCGAACGCAGTGCCCTACCAAGCTGGGCCACATCCCGACGTGGCACGGACAATATAAAATTTAAATCTAAATGTCCACTTTTTTTTATTCGATTTATAATCTATAACAAATAACTGAATATTAAAATGCGGCTTTTGAGAGTACCGCCGTTTGTTTTTTACATCATTTCATGTGTCTAATTGTTTTTTATCATGCGGCGTGCTAGGATAAAAAATATTTATAAATAAGGTGGCAAACAGTGATAATCTTCGATCTAAAATGTGAAAATGGTCATAAGTTCGATGGCTGGTTTAAGGATCGGCAGTCTTTCAATGAGCAGAATTCACAAAAGCTTGTTGCTTGTCCCATCTGCAATAGTTGCAGTGTTGAAGTTGTTCCTTCTTCGATCACGATCATGGGAAAAGATTCCCGTACTGCCGGTAAATTTGAGGAAGGAAACATTACCCCGGTGCAGGCACTAAGGATGCTGCACCAGTACATCGATAAGAATTTTGAAGATGTGGGCAATAAATTTGCGGAAGTTGCCTTAAAAATTCATTTTGGGGAAGAGGAAAAGCGCAACATCAAGGGAACCACCACTCCGCAGGAAGATGAAAGTTTGAAAGAAGAAGGAGTTCAGTTTATTAAAATTCCCATTCCTAAAATGGACAGCTAATTTATTCATGGTTCGTCAATTGTTTATTGTATTTCATTTAAAATGAAAAAGGCCGGTTTTCTCCGGCCTTGCTTATCGGGCGCTAATTTATGCAAAAAAAATACAAAAGTATCATTGATAGTATCGGCAATACTCCGTTAGTTGAAATCAATCGTCTCAATCCGAATAAAAAGATAAAAATATTGGCCAAGATAGAAAGTACCAATCCCGGCGGATCTATTAAAGATCGCACCGCATTGTTCATGATTGAAAGAGCGGAAGAAAGAGGGGAATTAACCCCTGATAAAATTATTCTGGAGGCGACAAGCGGAAACACCGGCATTGGGTTAGCCATGATTGCCGCTGCTAAGGGATATAAATTATGCCTGACGCTTCCAGAGTCGGCCAGCGAAGAAAGAAAAAAAATTTTACGCGCGCTGGGGGCGGAGCTTTATTATACCCCTGCAAATCAGGGAACGGACGGTGCTATTGAAGTTGCCTATAAAATGCTTCGCGAAAACAGTGGCAAATATTTTGGCACCGATCAATTCAATAATGAGGACAACGTTGCCGCTCACTATTTTGGTACCGGTCAGGAAATATGGGACCAAACGGGCGGTGCCGTCACTATGGTTGTGATCAGCCTTGGCACCAGCGGTACCGCCATGGGAATTTCCCGGCGGCTTAAAGAGTTAAATCCGCAAATCAAAATCATCGGGGTCGAACCTT
>CAYYBK010000256.1:0-2751 GCA_964470015.1 uncultured Syntrophales bacterium | reverse complement strand
GAATGTTTGACATTCAGCTCATCCCGGAACATTCCCTCCGTCCAGGGCGAAACAAAAGATTCTTTTTCGATGCCGAGAATTTCCGGCAGGTCGCTTATGTTCATTAAATCAATGACAACTTGTATCGTATCGGTACTGTTTTCAGAGTACATGGAAAAACTCCCCAATAACCGTTATGAGCAGAAAAAGCGCACAGAATACTGGAACAGCTCCGCGCATCTTAATTGTATTTAAAGCAACGGCAATGCCCAGCAAGGGTAAAAAATAATAGACAAGCAAAAGCGCGTTTAAAACGGCCGCTCCCAAACGGGGATAAAGCCAAATCACAGCGGGGACAAGCAGCGCCTGTCCGGCAAACAGGCAAGCTGCGGTTGACAAAAACGTTTTTGCCAATCCCCGATAACTTTTGTACTCGATTCTTCTGACATCACCCGCCGCAGCATCCGCCAGAGCCTGGTCGGAAAGCACATCGTTTGATTCTATTATGAGTGTATCGATTTTACCGGCGATGATGCCGAAGGGAACGGTAAGCAAAATAGCCAAGGCTATCATTTCCGGCGATGTTATGCCCGATTTTTGACCGCCGATGACGGCCACTGCCGTCGCCAATACGGCAGCGACGGAATCATTGGGGGGAATGTATGTTCCGATAGGCAGACGGTCAATCCAGAAAAGCTCCACCAGCGCACCGATAATCAGACCTTCATAGGGACTGTTTAAAAGCCAACCGGCAAAAGGGGCAATGACCACCGGCCGGGATATCATGGCCTGAATGAAGATACGGTCAAGACAAAACAGGCCGCCGCAAAAAGATAAGAGAATAATTTCTGTAAGCAACTATACACCGGCTTTTTTTAAGGCGTTCTGGCGCTAAAATTTCTTGATAATATCCTTAATGTTTACCGCGCGTTCCCGCGGAATACGTCTTATTTCTATTGCCACTCCTTTTTCTGTCAACAGCTCTGAAATATGATTAATGTCAGCGGCACATAAAAAAACCGAGGGGGCGGAACAAACCTGATACTCCTCGTTATAAATATTGCCGATATTGAGTTTGTCAAAACGAAAACCGCAATTGTAAGCCCGCAAGGCATCTGCAACGGAGCCCAGTAAAACTATCGTTTTTTTCCCTGCCTCGCGGCTGAAATTATAAGTTCGGGTAAATTCTTCCACCGAACTTACAATTACTTCGATGTCGCTCGGTACGGCCAGACGGATTACCGTTTCCCGGTAGAAATCACCGGCAACGCTGTCATTGACAACAATTATACATTGGGCCTTGATGAACGGCACCCAGGCTTCCAAAATCTGTCCATGAACAAGCCTGTTGTCTACACGCACCAGAGCCATGTCATAGCTATCGGTCAATTATTCACCCTGTTGCTTTTTTGCTCAATATTTCGCTGGCCAGAGATATGTTCTTTTTACCGTACTCCTTGATCATGCATGCAAATTCGTTTAAAGATATTTCCTTTTTTGCTTCCGATAACTTGAGCATCATCGGTAAATTGACGCCCGTCACGACTTCCACCTTACCCTCTTTCATGAAGGACAGGGAAATATTAGAAGGAGTCCCCCCGAAAAGATCCGTCAGAATGAGAACGCCGTTTCCTTTGTCCAGTTTTTTTATGGCATTGCCGATTTCCTTTTTCACATCTTCAACGCCCTTCGTTTGATCAATGGAAATATGCAACACCGAGGTTAACGGTCCCTTGATCAACTCGGTTGCCTTGATGAGTTCATTCCCCAGATTACCGTGAGTAGTGATAAGTACGCCGATCATTAATTTCCCCCCTCTTACAAGCATCCCGGCAATATTGCGCGGATCCCTGTCGGTTCAATTTACGCAGGTAAGCTAATGGATTGCCCTATAATTGTCAAGACTTATCGAGTGCAATTCCGAGACAATCAGTTAAAATCTTCGTGGACTTATAATATTGATATTACTGGTATTTACGGCAAATCACGCTCTTTTTCATTTTCGATGGCAGCGGACAGGCCCGATTGCCGCGAGATCCTCCGGGAAACGGCTTTTGCCAGAACTTCCTGACCAGCCCAGATCCGGACAAGACGGCGTGCCCGGGTAATACCTGTATAAATCAATTCTCTGGTGATCACCGGGAAATCGTGTTCGGATAAAATCAGCATAATCCGGTCGAATTCCGAACCCTGGCTTTTATGTACGGTCATCGCCCAGACGGTTTCCAGCTCCGGTAACCTGGCGGGGTTTATTTTTCTTAATTTGCCCTGTTCATTCCGGAAAAACGCCCAAAGGCTTTGATCGCCGGTTTTCTCTTTCATGATTATGCCCACATCACCGTTAAACAGTTGCAGATTGTAATCATTTTGGAGAATCATAACCGGCATTCCGGCATAAAATGAACCAGTTGGCTTAATCAAGCCCGCCCCCTGCAGGATTTTCTCTACATAGGCGTTGACTTTCCGGGTGCCCCAGTTGCCTACCCGCAAGGCGCATAAAATCCGGAATTGTTCGAAATAACCGAATATTTTGTGTAAATCGGCGCCGGTATTTAATGTTTGCAAATACGCGGCGTAACCGTCGATGACATCCGCGGAAAATTGCGCATTGGCACTATCCGGCAAGTCAAGATTAAACCATTCAACGTCGGCGTGTTCCCCGTTCTGCAACAAGTGCAAGGCATCCCGGAAGTTTCCTGTTTTGACAGATCGGCTTAAGATATTGATACCGCTTTGTTCCGTAAAGCGGAAATTGGTCTGCAATTGAATTAT
>CAYYBK010000255.1:0-2776 GCA_964470015.1 uncultured Syntrophales bacterium | reverse complement strand
TATCCTTAACGAACACTTTTCCGTTCGTATCCTTCAAAGTCTTGCCATCCATTCCGATCAGAGACTTGTTATAAGGGTGCTGCACAACGATGGCATTCAAATCATAAACCGATATATACATATCCAGATCGACATAGCTGCCGCCGGGATTGCCCATTTCCTCCAGTGCTTTTTGCAGACCGACGGATTTGATCAGGGCCCGGCCGCGGCGCACCAGCGCCTTCGCATCCTTTATCGTGCCCTTGGAACCGACGCCAACCAGTGAAATAAAATTAGTTATGTGTGTTTTCATTTTTTCCGCCTGCAGGTTGGTATTTTTGGCTTCACTGGCCAATTCTTCCGCACTGGCGGCGGTCTTCTGCGTCACCCGATCTATCTCCGACACGGCGATATTCACCTGCGCAATACCTTCGGTCTGCTCGCGGCTGGCCTCGGTAATTTCCTCGATAAGTTTGCTCATTTTATCCGCATAAACAACGTTCTGCCCGAATGCTTCCTTTGTCTTCAATGTTATTTCCTTGCCACGCCGCACGGCTTTTACAGTATTTTCTATCAGGGCACCGGTATTCTTGGCTGCCTCCGCCGCCCGCATTGCCAGATTGCGCACTTCGTTGGCGACAACGGCAAAACCCGCTCCGGCTTCACCGGCCCGTGCCGCTTCCACCGCGGCATTCAGGGCCAGCAAATTCGTCTGAAAAGCAATATCATCGATTGTCTTGATTATTCGGCTTGTTTCTTCGCTGGTTTGATTGATTTCATTGATGGCTTCGATCATCTGCACCATATGCTGATTTACGTTGTCCACAATACCGATCGCCTCTTTGGTCAGATGCAAACCCTGCTGCGCGTTTTCTGAACTCACCTTGATCATGGAAGCCATTTCTTCCAGGGACGCGGAGCTTTCTTCCAGGCCTGACGACTGCGCTGCCGCACCTTGGGCCAGGGAATCACTGGCCTGTGCTACTTTCCTGGATGTAAGCGAAACCTGATTGCCTCCTTCACTGACACCGTAGGCAATACGGCTTAGTGGTTTGGTCAGCATACCGTGAACGTAAATGAAGTTTAGCGAAATGGCTGCCACCAGAACAAGAAAAATAGCGATTATTGCCGTAATATTTTCGACTCCGTAAAATCCCAGCGCATAGAAAGAGATGAAAGAAATCAGAATGCCGGGAGCGATCGGGCGGAAAAGTTTTGTTGGATGGTTTTTCCCGTACAGAAAAGTAAGAATAACATAGACAACAGCACTGACGGCAAAGATCATTAAAAATACAGTAACGAAACCCATTTTCGATAAATCCTCCGCAGGTTAATTTTCAACATCTGTCCTTTTCATTTCATTCACTGCGCCGTAAGCACATGTTATTTCATGTTTAATTATTGCGGTGGATGGGCAACACATCCGTATAGTTGTAATCGGCATTATTGCCGTGAGCTTGAACTAATTTATTTTTATTCTCAAAAGACGCCGAATGGTACGGGGGAATATTTATCTGCCGGACGGACGGGTGGGCAAAATGGCCGGCAGAGCATCGTTATTATTGACGGCTACATGATAATCATTGCAAGCTTACAAAATCCGATAAACAGCATGCGGGCCCGCGAATTCTTCGGCAATGACGCCGCGAATTTTCAATTCCAGTAAATGTACATAGGTTTCATTCAACGCAAGAAATTTGTCAAAATCCGTCAAATCGGCACCGAATATCGCCTGCGACACCTGATATGTTGTTTGCGGTGCCGCACCCAGGCAGTTCCGGATCAGCCGTGTTCGGTCGGCATGGTGGCCGCGCATCGCCGCAATGCGCCCCGGCAAGTCGCCGAAAACACTGCCGTGACCGGGATATATCTTTTCCACGGAAATCTTTTCCAGTACGTTGAGCGACTCCAGAAAACTATGCAGCGGCCGGAATTGTTCGTCGAAGAAATCCGGGCTCAGATTCGGGGTTATCTGCGGCAGTACCGTATCCCCGGAAAGCAAAAAGCCCTCTTGCGGGAAATAATAACAAATATGACCGTTGGAGTGGCCGGGAGTAAAAATAGCTTCAAACTGCCAACGGCCGAAGCGGCGCGTTTCTCCGGGCTGCAGGCAGTAATCGCCTTTGAATTCCGTAACGATATGGCGCATTCCTCTGAAGATCATGATCAAGTCACCGACTTCCTGCTCGGTAAAACCATGGGTAAGATAAAATTTCCTCATCCGCAGCGCCAGCAAATCCTCATTTAAAAAATTACTGCTGGATGCGGCGGCGGCGGAAGAAAGATGAATAGCCGCGCCCGATTTTTCTTTAATCACCCCGGCCATGCCGCAATGATCGACATGAGCGTGAGTAATATAAATATCCTTTACAGAACTTACGCCGAGTCCGATGCTTTCCAAATCTTTTTCCAGCATGGCAAGACATCCGCTGAGATTTATACCGCTGTCGAAAAGCGCTATTTCTTTATCATGTACCAGCACATAAACATTTACATACTTCAGTTTAAACGGCATGGTGAGGGTAATACAGTAAAAGCCGTCAGAAATTTTATTAATCAATTTTTATCCTCTTTAAAAGTTATTCCGCTCCGTAATTATCTTCTTGGGCAAACCTTTACATATCCCTTTGCCCTTTTTGCTGGACCGACCTTCTGGTTGCATCCAGCTCCATTTTCCTTAAACGGATATTTTGGGGAGTAACCTCCACCAGTTCATCTTCGGCAATGAATTCTATCGCCTGATCCAATGACAAGACGCGCGGCGGCCGCAGTATAATCGTCGTATCCGATGTGGACG
>CAYYBK010000254.1:0-2779 GCA_964470015.1 uncultured Syntrophales bacterium | reverse complement strand
CATTCCGATACTGGCCCCCATACAGATGCACGAATGCAATCCTTCCAGCGGTTTCATAAAGGAAAGAGTATAACAGCCGATATCACCGGTTACAAAAACTTTAAGTTTATTTAAAGTATAAAACAGGCCTCGATGCGGACAGCCGGGACAAAGGTTAGGCGGACGCGGGGGGGCGACACCTTGCCCGGACGCACTTGCCTTCGCGCTGCCGCCGGTTATTGCCGTCTGGATGATTCCGGGATCAAATTCATTTGTGAAGGGGAAAATTTCCTTTCCGATGACTTTAATTCCCATCGCCTTAATTTGCTCTTCCAAAAAAGGATCTAACTCTTCAACAACATATATAGTTTTAACTCTCGCGGCAAAATCGCGAATTAATTTATCCGGCAAAGGATAAACCATGCCCAGCTTGAGATAGGAATAGTCGGGAAAAACATCTTTCGTATAGTTATATGGCATTCCGGCCGTGATGATTCCGACATCCGGACTGTTGATTTCCATTTTATTTGCTCTGAAAACTTCGGCAAATTCTTTCAATACCTGCATGCGTTTTTCAATTTCGATACGTCTTGTTCGGGCATTGGCCGGGACCATGACGAACTTGGCTGCATTATAAATAATTTTAGTTCTGTCTTCGTAAGCCAGAGGCGTCCCGGTAGTAACAACGGATTTGGAATGCGAAACTCTGGTTGTAGTGCGTAAGAAAACGGGCGTGTCAAATTTTACGCTGATTTCGAAAGCTAATTTTATAAATTCTTTTGCTTCCTGGGCATCTGACGGTTCCAGCATGGGAATCTTGGCGAATTTTGCGTAGTTGCGGTTATCCTGTTCATTCTGTGAACTGTGCATGGAAGGATCATCGGCGGTTACTATCACCAGTGCTCCGTTGGTACCCGTGTAGCTTGCGGTAAAAAGAGGATCGGCGGCGACGTTCACACCGACATGCTTCATGACGGCGACCGCTTTTTCACCGGCCAAAGCAGCACCGATGGCTACTTCCAGTGCCACTTTTTCATTAGGCGACCATTCCGCGTATACCCCTTCATACTTTGCAAATTCTTCCATAATCTCCGTACTGGGAGTCCCCGGGTATGCGGCAGCGAATCTCACGCCGGCTTCATATATGCCAAGGGCAATGGCTTCATTTCCCGACATTAGCTTTTTCAAATCTTCAGCCTCCAAATTGCGACAATATTTTTAAATCAGCTCAGAGCGGCAATTTTACGTTTTATGAAAATAGTCAAAGACGGATCCGAAGTCTTCTGCAAAGCGCTCTGATAATTTTCCAAAGCCTTCTTGGGATCATTCATCTGTTCATAGATGCGGGCCATGTTGCGATAGCCGATGGCTTCGAATCCGATATTATTGCTTTTTTGCGCCTGCTCGAAATAGTCGAGGGCCGTTTTGAAATCTTTTTTAATTTCATAGCAATAGCCCAGAGAGGTAAGTGTCAGAAATCTGATTCCGGCAGTGTCTTCCGTCGTTACGGTGACGTAGCTCTTATAAGAAGAAATGGCATTGTCGATGTCACCCTGGTTGTAATAAATATTGCCCAAATGATACCAGGCTGTCTTTGCATTCCAACTATTCGGATATTTATCAATCAATTCTTTAAAAATAGGAATACTTTCCTTTGCCGCATCCGGTTTTTGGGCGTTTCGGGAAACAATCTCCTGGGCTTTGGCATATAATTTTGCCGCCGATGTCTGGTAATTGCTCCAGTAAAAATAAATACCACCCGCAACAACAATTGCCACAATAATTGCAATGACAATGACTCTGAAGCGCACCTTATTTTCGGCAATATAATCTGTGAGTTTATCCATGCCGGTTTGGAAGATATCCGGCCTTTCGAGCTCCTTTTTCGACAATTTTGCTGCCATATTATTCCCCTTTAATATTATATTTTGTCTTCAGATCGAGAATTATTTGCGGCATTCTGCGCACTTTCCCTTCAGCGTTAGTACAGGCGTGGATTGTATATCCTTCGGCATGCAGCTTTTTTCTCTCTTCATCCCATATTTTATAAATAAACTTGGCCATAACTCTTGTAATGAAGTCCGCTCTGGTTTCGATGGTCAACAAATCGTCGTATTTTGCAGGCAGGAGGTATTGGCAGTTTACTTCAATTACCGGCAGGTTAAGGCCGTGCTTTTCTACAACGGTGTAAGGAAGCCCCAGTTGTCGCATTATTTCGTTGCGGCCCACCTCAAACCATTTGATATAGTTGGTATGATAAACTATACCCATCGCATCGGTATCGGCGAAAATCACTCGTATTTTTGTTATATTATGAATTGACAAATATTTTCCAATCTTTGATAAATTTATCCATCAGGAGATGTCCGGGAGTAACTAAAATACCGCTTTCTTTCGCGGTGATTTCGTTAAACAGCAAGCCGGCCGCCCGGTTTTCATCTTTCTGTGAAGACAGTACGGCAAAGGGGCTGGGATCTTTCGCATGTGTTCTCAAATCCAGCGGTGTCGGATGATCGCTTAAAACAAGAACCCTGTATTCTCCTAATTTATCAATGTTATTTAGGATTGTTCCAACTATTTTTTCGTCAAAGCATTCAATGGCCTGGATTTTGCCTTTGGCATTGCCTTCATGCCCCATTTCGTCCGGCGCTTCCAGGTGAATGAATATAAAATCCATAAAGTTCAGGGCGTCCAATGCCGCCTCGGCTTTTCCTTCATAGTTGGTGTCTCTATAACCGGTTGCTCCCGCGACACGGATCACTTTCAATCCGGCGAAAACTCCAATACCATTCAGTAAGTC
>CAYYBK010000253.1:0-2787 GCA_964470015.1 uncultured Syntrophales bacterium | reverse complement strand
AATATAGCGGAATGTAATGAGAAAATCAAGTAAAAGAAGACAAAATTAACTGCCCATTACTCTACTCCCCTTACAAGACAAACTTACACATCAGAAATAAAGATATATTTCACGCTAATCTACCTACTCTGAAAAAACGAAAACTATTCTGTTCAGGAAATGCCTATATTGATCCTGCAGAAAGTTACTTCAGAAGCGCATCGATGGCGATAAATATAACCATACCAAGA
Organism: uncultured Syntrophales bacterium; assembly: GCA_964470015.1. Taxonomy (GTDB): domain Bacteria; phylum Desulfobacterota; class Syntrophia; order Syntrophales; family Smithellaceae; genus MVRV01. Next base: position 2,557 of record CAYYBK010000253.1, on the reverse strand, counting down.
ATTAAGATAACAAGAAATCCGCCATACATTAAAAAATTAACGAATTTTTTTCCAAAACTCTTCTTTTCCGGTTCTTTTTGTTCATCTTTCTTTTCATCTACAACTTCTACTGGTTTGATCTTTGCTTCCATAGTTACCTCCTGATAAGTTAGTTTGCGCTAACTTACATAATATTTATAACCGTGTCAAGAATTATTTTTGACTTCAAACGGATCTTTATTACTATGCAGCCAGCCGCAGCGAAAATTTGCGGAATAGTTAACATATTAATATTAATAAATATTATTTTTAACGGAATGCGTAATATAGAATATCAAAGAAATGTCAATTTGCGGCCTGCTGACGGGCAATATTTCTTTCGTCAGCAATATTATGTTAGTAATTAGATACTTACATATATGATGATTTAAGGAAGAATATTTTTAGCTTTTATTTAATTTTTTAGTTTAATCCGTCCGTCGCTGAAAAAAGAAAAATTGCTGCTGCCGAATACCGCAGCAACATCGGCCTGTCCTTCGATCTTATAGGGGATATCATCATTTGTTAAAATAGTTTTCAAAATTCCGCTTATGCTTTTCAATTTGACGGCGATAGGCATTTTTAGCCGCGTTGTTGCCGACGACGGGATCAAAATATCATTTTTCATGGAACCACGGCCTATTTCCTCATTGTACAGATAGACTATGTAATGAAAAGACTTAAGTTTAAGATCGAACCTGTTTGTATTTTCTACATCCAGTTCAAGCAGCAAATTCATCTCCGTAAGAGACACGGGCTGGAGAATTGCTCCGCGAATAGTAAAGGAAGGCGTCTCCAGTATCCAGTTCAAGCAGGATGCAAGTAGCAGGACAATCGCCGATAAAAATAATAATCTGCTACTGCAGACAATGATTTTTTCGCTCTTTTTCTTCGTCAACGGCATGAGCTTCCTACGGATATTATTGTTTTAGCTTATTTATTTTCACATTAGTATAGAATGGTCATGTTTTCAACGGGTATTCAGCGGATATTAATTATTTATGGTATTTTGCTATTTAGGCCCGCGTTAATTCCGCAAAGAAAGGCTTTTCAGAAATTTAACTAAGGCAAAGGGAACTGATATTTAGCGCTATCAATGAAAAAAATTAGTTGCGGAAAGGCTGTCAATAAAAAGGATTTGGTTTATTTACTGGAAATCTTTCGATGATCCTGGCTGCATTGAGCAGCAGGCGCTAACAAAAAAACACATTTTATCCGCATTATTTTTAGCTTTTATTTAAAACAGCTTTCGGCGGACAATATTGTTCTGCCATATAGGAACTTCGCGCGAGCGGGGATGATAAAGCATCTTTGAATCCGACGCGAATTGCCTCTCTCCGGTATTTTTCAAAAACATTGGGCGCAATGTATTCCACAACCGGATGGTGGTGGGCGGAGGGACTTAGATACTGCCCTATTGTAATTACGTCGCAGGAGGCCGCACGCAGATCTGTCATGACATCAATCACCTCGTTGTAATTTTCCCCAAGACCAAGCATAAGTCCGGACTTAGTGTTAATTGCGGGAGACATTTCCTTGGCCATCCGAAGTAATTCTACAGAACGCAAGTAATTGGCTTGGGGACGAACGGAGCGGTAGAGTCGGGGAACCGTTTCCACATTGTGATTTAGGACGTCAGGGCCGGCATCGACTATCATTTTCAATGCCGCGTACGACCCCTGCAAGTCGGGGATAAGTACCTCGATGCCGACGTCCGGGCATTCACAGCGGATAGCATCAATGACCGCAACGAAATGACTGGCGCCTCCATCGGCAAGGTCGTCTCTTGTGACGGAAGTGACCACGACAAAACGCAGGCCCAGGCGCTTAACTTCCTTCGCAAGCCGCAGAGGCTCATCCGCATCCAATGCGGCAGGGATTCCCGGATTCACGGCACAAAATCGGCAATTCCTTGTGCAGACATTGCCCATAATTAAAAAAGTGGCTATCCCCTTGGAAAAGCACTCTCCCTGATTGGGGCAGCAGGCTTCCTGACAAATTGTATAAAGCTTGTTTTCCTGCAAATTACCCTCCATACATTGCATATCAGCACCCAGAGGAAGTCTTTTGCGGAGCCATGCTGGTTTTGTCTGGTTCATCTTTCTTCCTTTCCTATGCACGCCATTACAGCCGTTCGGAAATGGCCGTTTTTCAGTTACCCTATTTAGTAAGTTTTTAAATAAACATTGCCTTGCGGCATTTTATCGGGGAATTTTATAATAAATACTTATTTGCTACTTGTCGATAAATACCTATTTCTCTTTTTGCCTTTCGTCAATAACCATTTTCGGGCACGGCACCTAAAACAAACCTGTCCCGCTGCACTATTTAAGCTTCTGTCAGAGGGCTTCTTGACGCGTCTTAAACAGGGCAACCGCAAACAATAATGGGGATTTAGAAATCAATTTCTAAATCCCCATTATTACAAATAAGTTTATTTAAAATTGGTGCCGAAGCCGGGATTTGAACCCGGACAGGCGTACACCCACTAGACCCTGAACGCACGATCAGGGACAACGAGGGATAAGACGGGATAACG
>CAYYBK010000252.1:0-2810 GCA_964470015.1 uncultured Syntrophales bacterium | reverse complement strand
AAAAATAAATTTACAGCAGATGAATATGCATACCTGGCAGGAACGGGCCCAAGATGACGAAAAATACAGCAGTGTTATTGACCCGCGGGATAAATCGGGACTGAAGGCGGCGTACATGAAAACAGTCCATCAAAAAGCCCTGCAAGTCTATACCGGCGGGATCAGGCCGGGCAGCAAGCTGCTTGATTTCGGCTGCGGATCCGGTAGGATTCTGGAATATGAGCTGCTTCGTCCTGCCGCTTATTACGGCGTGGATATTGCTCCGCTGATGATTCAAAATGCGCAAAATAAATGGCGGGGAAGAAGGCAGGCGAATTTTTACGTTGACAACGGCGCCGGCCTGCCTTTTGCCGCGGATACTTTCGACTACGTTCTCTCCACCTGGGTATTTCAGCATATCATTGATGACGAAAAGCTGGGGGAAAAAATTGCCGAACTGGCCCGCTTATTGAAACCGGGCGGCCTGTTGATTTTTATCGAACAGGTGCGGAGCGGCGAAGCGGTCGAAATGTCCGCCGACGGGACAGCGTTCAAAAAATACCGGACGCCGGAGCAATATGAACAATTATGCAGCCACGCATTTACAAAAATAAATTCCCGTTTGCTGCCGGGAGTCGGCAACGGTTTGTTTTACCGGGCACTGAACATATTCCGGAAGCGTTTTCTCGCCGGGTTAATACCATTGCTGGTAATTACGGACAGAACCATCTATGATCTTTTCTTCGGTAAATCAGCGGCCCTGAGAAATTTCTATATCGGCCGGAAATGGATTGACTTGATCTGCTGTTGCAAAAAACAATGAACATTAAAAATATAAAATATTCCTGTGCTGATGATTTTTACCAGCTGCCGGGGACAAAATCGTCATCCTTCGCAGACTGGGATTTCATCCAAACTCTTTCCCGGGCCACCGGCTACCGCAATATCAGCGTTACCCTGGAAACCGATTATAAAAAATATATCCTGCCCCTTCTAGAGCGTAAATTCTGGAGCCTTTATCCCCTGGCTTTCAGTTTGCCTTTGGGTTTATACGGCGGTTTTGCCGTCACAGCAGAGCATTACAAAGCGCTGCTGCCGCGGATAAAAACATTCCTCAACAGATCCATTGTTCTGCAAAATCCCTTTGATCCAGCTCTGAACACGGCGCATTTACCTTCGCTGCTGAGAACATCAACGCACGTCATCGAATTGCAGAACTTTTCCTATGAAGAAGTATTTAAAACATTTTTCGATGCCAAATTGCGCAATCAGATCAGAAAAGCGGAGAAATCTAATCTGGCTGTTCAGGAAGGGAATGATGAAAAAATAATAAATTTATTTTATGAGTTGTATGTCATGACAAACCGGCGTTGGGGCAAAAGCAATCCGCGTTACGGGATAAATTTTTTTAATGCCTTTGCCGGAAAACCTTTTTTCGAAATCAAACTGGCTCTTCATGCCGGTCAAGCCGCCGCCGCCATTGTCCTGCTGAAGCTGTCCGGCCATTATCTGTATTGGTTCGGCGCTTTAAACAAGGATTACAGCGAATACTGTCCCAATCATCTTTTAATCTCCCGGACAATAAAAGAGGCTGCGGGAAACGGCACCGGCCTGTTTAATTTCGGCGCCAGTGAAAAGCTCAGCGCTGTCAGAAAATTCAAGGAATCGTTCGGGGCGAAAGAGGTTAGTTATGACATTTATTTCCTGGGCAACCCCCTAACAAAATACGCGCTGACAAACTATCTCCGCCGGCAATAAATTTCATGATTCAGGGGCGGGAAGACAGGTTTCAGCAAAGATCACGGGCAGTGGGAACAGAATAATGAAGCGAAACCAGAACAGCGGAGCAAATGTAAAAATATTCCTCCGGTATCTGCTGACGTTAATCGTCGTGGCTTTGGTGGGATTTTTTTTCTACCGGGAATTCCAGGAAAACTGGGATACGGTAAGCGTTCATCATCTTTCCTTCAATTTTTACTATCTTGCCGCTGCAATTATGGTCACAGCGGCGGGATTCCTGCTGGAAACATACATCTGGCATATTTTTGTGAATGATTATCTCGTACGAAAACTAACTTTCCGGGATAGCATGGCCTTATACAATACGACCGCCATGCTCAAATATATACCGGGAAAAGTATGGTCTTATGCAGCACAGATAACGCTGACCTCGTCCCGGGGTATTTCCAAATCGCTTTTAATTTATATAAACGTGATCTGCTTTATCTGCCTCATTTTTTCTTCCGGCGCTTACGCCCTGTACTATTATCTTTTTTACTTAAAAACATTGCCGTTGACAATTTCGGCCATGATCTGCGGTTTATTTTTTATTTTATTTTTTATTTTTGTCCGCCGGAACACAGCAATTATCAACTATCTGATCAATTTAATTAACCGGATATTCCGGCGAGATATCCAGCCCGTAAAAATAAGGAAATCTCTTTTGCTGTATATTCAGCTGCTGTACCTGCTGGACTATATTCCCGCTGGCTGCGGCATGTATCTTCTGGCCCAGGGAATCGGTCTGGATATCCCTTTTTCAAGCATTGCGGCGCTGACGGCGGCGCTTGCCGTTTCTTTGGTATCAGGCTATATTGCTTTTTTCAGCCCGGGCGGACTGGGCGTGCGGGAAGGGACGATGCTCCTGATACTAAAACAATTTTCCACCGTGCATGCGGCCCTTATTCTGCCGCTGGCCATGAGGCTCATCTATATTATCATCGAGCTTTTCCTCGGAGCAATCGGGATATTGCTAAGCATGAAATCCGGCCTGTTCGCCGCCTGCTTAAAAACCGGCTTTAAAAAATGACCTAACGCTTATTGCGGCCGGC
>CAYYBK010000251.1:0-2822 GCA_964470015.1 uncultured Syntrophales bacterium | reverse complement strand
CAACGGCCCCGCCAAGCTATGCCAGGCCTTTGGCATCGATAAATCATTAAACGGTTGGGATATCACCTGCGGCAGGGAGTTGTGGGTGGAAGACCATAAAAACATCCCTGCAACGGCGATTTTAACCACACCGCGCATCGGAATAGATTACGCCAGAAAAGAACACCGGGAAGCGAAATGGCGCTATCTCATAGATCCTGCCTACGGGATAAGGCGCCGTACTTCTTAATTACCGTTAATGCATGATTATCATAACGAAACAGGAAACTACCCTTCTTATCCGGACAAAATTTTACAGCGGTTTTTCATTAATAATTTTGCTATTATCGTTTTAGGAAATTCTCGTCTTTTTCAGCACGGGGATTCATATCTCAGGATGCCGAAATAAATGAACGACCAGAACAAAAACATCAATAACGGAAATGATGTCGTTTTCCAGGTGCGCGGCCTTACAAAAATTTACCGGATGGGGGAAGTGGAAGTCTATGCTCTGCGCGGTGCCGATCTGGAAATCTTTGCGAAGGAGATCATTGTTCTGCTCGGACCTTCCGGCAGCGGAAAATCGACCTTGTTAAACATCATCGGCGGACTGGATAATGCCACCAGCGGTTCTGTTTCTTACCGCGGCCGTGATCTGACCACCGCAACAGACACGCAACTTACCGAATACCGCCGTTTCCACGTCGGATTTGTTTTTCAATTCTACAACCTGATTCCCAGTTTGACCGCCCGCGAAAACGTCGCGGTGGTAACGGAGATCGCCAAAAATCCGATGACGCCGGAAGATGCGCTGGCGCTGGTCGGATTAACGGAGAGAATGGATCATTTCCCAGCGCAGTTATCTGGCGGCGAACAGCAACGCGTGGCCATTGCCCGCGCTATCTCCAAAAATCCGGAGGTACTGCTCTGCGACGAACCCACCGGCGCGCTGGATTCCCAAACCGGCGTCGTCGTGCTGGAAGCACTGGAAAGAGTCAATCGCGAACTCGGCACGACAACGGCAATAATTACCCATAACGTGGACATTGCCGCGATGGCCGACCGGATCATCCATCTCAGCAACGGAAGAATTTCCGAAGTAACGGCAAATAAAGTAAGAAAACCACCGCGCGAAATACAATGGTGAATCAATGAAGGTACTGGGTAGAAAAGTATGGCGCGACCTGTGGCGCATGAAAGGACAGGTATTTGCCATAACTCTGGTCGTTATGAGCGGTGTGGCGACCTTTATCATGTTCATCACCACTATGCATTCGCTTGACAGCACCAGAAGCGGTTTTTATCGTGATTACAATTTCGCCGACGTCTTTGTCCATTTAAAACGCGCACCGGAAAGCCTGAAAGAAAAAATCAAAGAAATACCCGGCATTCAGCGGGTGGAGACGCGTGTTTCGGCGAACGTCAAACTGGATATCAGTGGATTCACCGAACCAGTCACCGGCCAGATAATTTCCGTTCCCGATGACGGGATGCCGCTTTTGAATCAACTGCATATACGCCGCGGGCGTCTTGCCGACCCGGCCAGGGACAATGAAGTGGTCATCAATGAAACTTTCGCCGCTGCCCACAGCTTCAAGCCCGGCGATCAATTTGCCGCGATTATCAACGGCAAGTGGAAAAAGCTGACGATTACCGGGATCGGGCTCTCGCCGGAGTTCGTGCTGGTCATGCGGCCTTATGCCATGAGCCCTGATTTCCGGCGCTACGGCATTCTCTGGATGAGCCGCAAGGCAATCAGCAAAGCTTACAACATGGAAGGTGCCTTTAACAACATTGCCCTGACGATTTCTCCCGGAGCCGAGATAAGCGATGTTCTGCGACGTATTGATAATACTGTTGACCGTTACGGAGGGCTGGGCGCCTATGCCCGCAAGGACCAGCTGTCCTACCGGCTGCTAAATGAAGAATTCAACATGCTCCGCAACATGTCCAAAATATTTCCCACAATATTCATTTTTGTCTCCGCTTTTCTGCTGAATGTCGTAATGAGCAGAACCATCAATACCCAGCGCGAACAGATTGCCGCGCTGAAAGTGATCGGATATAGTAATTATGCCATCGGCGCTCATTACGCGCAACTTGTCATTTTTATCGTCTCCGCCGGACTGGTTGCCGGTATCTTTGCCGGCATCTGGCTCGGAAAAATATTAGGCGGTATTTACATGGAAGTGTACCGCTTTCCCGCTTTGGTTTTTGTATTGAAGCACTGGGTTATTGCCGCCGCCATCGGCATCAGCATTTCCTCCGCCCTGGCCGGCACACTGCACTCTCTCTGGCAGGCCGCCAAACAGCCGCCGGCCGAGGCAATGCGGCCCGGACCTCCCGCAAAATATCAGGTTACATTGCTGGAAAAAACCGGCATTGGCCGCGTTCTTTCCCAGCCGACGAAGATCATTATCCGCAACATCGAGCGCAAGCCTATAAGAACAATGTTTTCGATTATCGGGATCGCCGTAGCCTGCGCCACGATGATTTCCAGCGGTTTTTTCAAGGATGCCGTCGACTATATGGTGAATGTTCAATTCTTTCTTTCTCAACGGGAAGACATGGCCGTCGGTTTCATCGAGCCCACGTCCTATCGGGCGCTTTATGAAATTAAATCGCTGGAAGGCATCCAGCAGGCGGAAACATTCCGCACAGTGCCAGTAAGATTAAAATTCGGCAGCGCAAGTTATAAAACCGTTATCAACGGCCTGGAACCAAACAGCCGTCTGCATCCGCTCGTGGATACTAATTTAAAGCCGGTCGTTTTACCGAAGGAGGGTATTGTATTGAATGACTATATGGGCTCGCCGCGTTACACGTTGACCGTGCCAATCGTT
>CAYYBK010000250.1:0-2824 GCA_964470015.1 uncultured Syntrophales bacterium | reverse complement strand
GGCGGCAATAAAATACCAGGTCACGAAGGTAACAAGAGCGACAATTAAAACAACTGGTACAAAAACAGCCGCCACTTTATCCGCCAGCCGTTGAATGGGCGCTTTCGAACCCTGGGCTTCTTCGACCAGGCGGATAATCTGCGCTAAAACCGTTTGCGCCCCTACACTGATCGCCCGGAAGGTAAAACTGCCCGTTTTATTCAGCGTGGCGGCAAAAACTTTTTTTCCGACTTCTTTTAACACCGGCATGCTTTCCCCGGTCAGCATGGATTCGTCGATGGTGGATTCGCCGGTGATGATGATGCCGTCCACCGGTATCGTTTCGCCCGGTTTCACCAGCAAGAGGTCATCGACCCTTACATCTTCAACAGGGACATCGACGGGGTTGCCGTCCCGCCATAAATGCGCCGATTTCGGCTTCAAGCCCAAAAGTTGTTTGATCGCCGTTGAAGTACGGCCCTTTGCCTTTGCTTCCAGCAGCCTGCCGACAAGGATGAGCGTAACAATCATGGCCGCACCGTCATAGTAAACATGAGGTACGAAGCCGGCGGCGGTAAAAAAACGGGGGAAGAATGTTGCGGCGGCGGAATAGAGATAAGCGGAAAGAGCGCCGACAGCCACCAGTGTATTCATATCTGATGTTTTCTGGCGCGCCGCCTTGATGGCTCCGGAAAAAAACCGGCTGCCCACCCAGAAGACCGCGGGCGCCGTCAGCACAAACAGCACGTTGCGCATGGTATCATGAGGTATTCCCTGCAAAAATTCAAACCAGTGCTGCATGGAACCAAAAAATATGATGATGCTGAGAACGGCGCCAACCGCCACCTTTAATTTCAATTCTCTGATTTCACGCACCCGGGCGGCTTCGGCCGGATCCGCGAGGGAATCTTTTATTTCTCCCAAATACTGGTAGCCCTGCGCGGTTACGGCGTGTTCCAGCGCGGATAAGCCAGCCCATAGCCCGGCATGCGTGACCGTCGCCCGGGCGGTGGCCAGATTAACACTGACATCCTCAACGCCGGAAATTTCTTTGAGCGCATTCTCGACGCGGCGCACGCAAGCGGCGCAAGTCATCCCGCCTATGGAAATCGTAACTTTTTCTTGCCTTGCCAACGCGTTTTCCGCCTCCGGGAAAGCGGTATATCCCAGGTCGTTTATTTTATTTTGCAGAACACCTGTATTCACAACCGCCGGATCGAACTCAAGCGCCGCTTTCTCCGTGGCAAAGTTAACCGTGGCGGCAATTACGCCGGGGGTTTGCCGCAAACCTTCTTCCAGGCGCCGCACACAGGAAGCGCAGGTCATTCCGCGAACATCAAATGTCACCTTATCAGCCAACTTCGTAACCTGCTTTTTTCACTGCCGCCGCAATAGTTTTTGCGTCCACGGGCTTTGTTTCCTCGTAACTGGCGGTGCCGCTTTTTAAATCGACACGGACGTTTTTAACGCCATCGACGCCGCTGAGCGCTTTGGTCACCGCCATAACGCAATGCTGGCAACTCATACCCTTTATTGTTACACTCTTCATAACAAGTATCTCCCGAAAAATGAATTTGCAGTTAGTTTAACAACTTTTACGGTAATGGCAAATCAGAAATCGATATTTTAAAAAATATTATTATTTTTTTAACAAAGGTAAAAAATGGGTAAGGCGCTGTAAGTTATATTTTCTTGCAGCGCCTTCCATGGTCAGCAAATATTTATTTAAAGGAGAGGTGGATTTAGCAGCTGTATAAAACAGCTAGAGGGAAGATTGTTCATGACGCGTAAATAATTATTTATTCACCGGATAATTCCACAAATTCTGTTTCTATATTTAAAATGCTTTTCGGTTCCAGAAAAAATACCCTAGATCCATTTGCACCCGGTCGTGGCTCTTTATCCTTTAAGATAAAAGTTTTGCGCATATTTTCGATTGTTTTATTAATGTCAGCGACCTTGTAACAAATGTGATGAATCCCGCCACCGCATTTATCCAAAAATTCCTGGCTGGGACCGGGGCCAATGGGTTGAACAAGTTCCAGGAGAACTTCGCCGCAGGGAAAGAAGGCAATTTTACAATTAAACTCTTTTGATACCTCCTCCGAGACCATTTTCAACCCCAAACCTTCGGAAAAAAGCCGCTTCCCCTCCTCCAGGTCTTTTACGACGATTCCGATATGATCAATCTGTTCAATCATATTATACCTTCTTCCGGCATTCGATCATCACACCGTCGCCTTGCGCCAGACCACCACAAATTGCAGCAATACCTATACCGCCGCCTCGCCGCCGTAATTCGTACATCAATGTCATAATTATGCGTGCTCCCGATGCTCCCATCGGATGCCCCAACGCAACGGCACCTCCATTCACGTTTGTAATGTTGCGCAGTCTTGCCAATTTCTTGGAATCGCCATCTGCTAAGATTTTAGTGGAAACAAGAGGCATGGCAGCAAAAGCTTCATTGATTTCAATCAGATCCAAATCATCCAGTGTCATGTTATTCCTGGCAATCAGCTTTCTTATAGCACCCGCTGGAACGCATGGTATCTTACGGGCTTCATCCGCGACACTTGCTACATCACAGACATAAGCAAGTGGTTGCAAAGCCAGCTCCTTTGCTTTTTCTTCGGACATGACAACAATAGCCGCTGCTCCGGCGCTCAGACCCGGCGCATTGCCGGCGGTAACAGTCGGCGTATTATAAACCGTGGGCAGTTTCGCCAATTTTTCCAATGTCGTATCGGGACGGGGAGACTGATCTTCGGATAATATAATAGTATTCCCCTTGGGATCTTTTATTACATACGGCACAATCTCATCTCTGAATTTACCTTCTTCC
>CAYYBK010000249.1:0-2843 GCA_964470015.1 uncultured Syntrophales bacterium | reverse complement strand
ATCAAGATAAAATCGAGGAAGAATTGGGTGACCTGCTTTTCACGCTGGTCAATTTAAGCCGTTTCGTCAAGGTCGATTCCGAAACCGCTTTATCCAAGGCAACAAATAAATTTTTACAACGGTTCAATTTCATTACCGATCAGCTGGCCCGGCTTGGCAAGACTCCGGAACAGGCTACTATGGCGGAAATGGATGAGCTGTGGGAAAAAGCGAAAAACAGGATCTAAAATGGATTATTTTCTTTGTGTTTTAGGCATGGTTTTAATTATCGAGGGTCTGCCTTATTTTCTCTTCCCTGAAAAATTGAAGACATACATGTTGAAAATACTCGAGGTACCGCCGGTTACGCTGCGGTTTATCGGTATATCCGCCATGATTGCCGGATTGATTCTTGTTTACTTCGGCCGCCGTTAAGATAAATTCATTGACAGCAGCCCGTTATTCTGATTACTTGCCGCAACTTCAAGATTTTCATTAAAAGACTATGGATTTAAAAGATTTTTCTTACTTTCTGCCGGAGGATCTTGTTGCTCAGCAGCCCTACCCGCAGCGGGATCATTCCCGGATGATGATATTGCACCGCGACGGCGGGGAAATAAACGATTGCGCTTTTTTCCAATTGACCGATTTCCTGCAGGAAAATGATGTTCTTGTTGTCAACAATTCCAAGGTAATACCTGCCAGGCTGTTTGGCAAAAAGCCGACGGGAGCCGCATTGGAAATTCTTCTTTTGACGAAAAAGGAAGATGCGGCAACATCTCCGGTCTGGGAGGCGCTCATCAGACCTGCAAAAAGACTGCGGGAGAATGATGTCGTTATTTTAAACTCTGACTGTGAGGCAAAGGTTCTGGCTCGTATTTCCGAAAAAAAATGGCTGCTTCGCTTCTTCTGCAGCGGGAAATTTGAGGACTATTTAGAAAAGCACGGCCGGGCACCGCTGCCGCCTTACATAAAACGCAATAGAAACACCGGACGCCTAGTCGAGGATCTGGAGCGTTATCAAACCGTTTATGCGCAAACTCCCGGTTCCATCGCCGCACCGACCGCGGGCTTGCATTTTTCCGCTGAAGTTTTACAGGCGCTGCAGGCAAAAGGCATCCGGATTGCGCCCATTACCCTGCACGTCGGCTACGGCACTTTTCTACCCATCGCAGTAACCAGAGTAGAAGATCATGCTATGGAACCGGAATACTTCGAAATCGACATGCAAACAGCAGATATCATTAACAATGCCCGGCGCGTCATCGCCGTGGGAACAACCTCCACCCGCACACTGGAGAGCGTTGCCGATGAAACCGGATTAATTAAGGCGCAAAGCGGTTTTACCAGCCTTTTTATTTATCCGGGACGAAAATTCCGGCGTGTTAACGGACTTTTGACCAATTTTCATTTACCCCGGTCATCATTATTTTTACTTGTCTGCGCGTTTGCCGGAACTGATGTTATAAAAAAAGCTTATCAGCATGCCGTCGCTCACCGCTATCTTTTCTACAGCTACGGCGACTGCATGCTGATCATTTAGGATGGGAAATGCCGTTTCGGTTTGAACTGATCAAAAAAGACACGGAAACCTCGGCCCGTCTGGGTAAAATGATTACCCCGCACGGGGCGGTTGCCACTCCCGCCTTTATGCCGGTAGGCACGCAGGGCACGGTGAAGGCATTGATTCCGGAGCAACTCGAAAATTGCGGCGCCCAGATAATTTTGAGCAATACTTATCATTTATATTTGCGCCCCGGTCATGAAATGATCAAAAAACTCGGCGGACTGCATAAGTTCATGAACTGGCCGGCTCCCATCCTTACGGACAGCGGCGGTTTCCAGGTATACAGTCTAGGCGCATTGCGAAAGATTACGGAAGAAGGCGTAGTCTTCCGTTCCCACATTGACGGCGCCAGGCATTTTCTAACACCGCGGAAAGCTGTCGAAATTCAAGAGGCGCTGGGCTCCGATATCATGATGTGCCTCGACGAATGTACACCCTATCCGGCCACTCCGGCTGAAACAGAAAAATCTCTGAAGCTGACGGTACGCTGGGCGAAATTATGCCAGGAAGCGCGAACGAATAACGAACAGGCGCTGTTCGGGATTGTGCAGGGCGGCACATACCTTGATTTACGCAAACAGGCGGTTGAAGAAATGATCCCCCTTGGCTTCGACGGCTACGCATTGGGCGGTGTCAGTGTCGGCGAACCGAAAGAAATAATGTATGATATCGCGGGAACAATTACTCCGCTCCTGCCCGCCGACAGGCCTCGCTACCTGATGGGCGTAGGCACCCCCGATGATATCGTTCACGCCGTATCCTGCGGCATTGATCTTTTCGATTGCGTCATCCCAACGCGTTGCGCCCGGCACGGATTATTGTTTACAAATTCCGAAAAGATTGTTATAAAAAACGCCCGCTGGCGGGAAGATAATGATCCGATTGATAAAACATGCGATTGTTATACCTGTAAAAATTTCTCCCGGAGCTATTTACGTCATCTTTTTGTCGCCGGGGAAATACTGGCTATGATATTGAATACTATCCATAATGTCCGCTATTATATGCGTCTTATGGCGCAAATCAGAGCGGCGTTGGAAAAAAATAGTTTTCGGGATTTTAAAACACATTTTTGAATAAAGAAGGAGGGACTTAAATTGACATCTTTAGCATATGCGATGGGCGGCAGTCCCGGTACGACCGGTGGGGCGGGAGGCGGTGATTGGGGTTTCATCATTACCATGGTGGTAATTTTCGTTATTTTTTATTTTTTACTTATCCGGCCACAGCAAAAAAAGCATAAAGAACTGAAAGCCATGCTTAATAACCTCGCCTACGGTGATACCGTAATCACCAC
>CAYYBK010000248.1:365-2900 GCA_964470015.1 uncultured Syntrophales bacterium | reverse complement strand
TGTTTTCCAGTATTTCTTTATCCTGATCCAGATGCCGAACATGCCCAGCGGTTCGAAAATTACAATGCCGATCATGATCAGTCCCAATGCTATGCTGCTGAAATTGGCCAGCCCGATAACAGTGAACCACTGGCGGGATACATAGGTGAGCAGATCGCCAAGATAAGGCAGATTTTCTACATTTTTGAGCAGGTCGAACTGCAGATAGGTGATGAGCGTTGCCCCCAGGATTGATCCCAGTACCGAACCAAGTCCGCCCACGACAACCATGACGAGAAAAATAATGGACAAAATGAGATTGAAAGTGAAGGGATCGAAAAAAGTAACTACATAACCGTAAAGTCCCCCCGCGACACCGGCATAAAAAGCGCTGACGGCGAAGGAAAGAGTTTTGTAGACGGTAAGATTTACCCCCATGACCTCCGCGGCGATATCATCGTCACGGATGGCGACGAAGGCTCTGCCGACGCGTGTTTTGATGAGATTGCGTGCGCCGATTACCATGACGATGGTGATAATGAGAATCAGATAGTAGATTTTTACGTCGCCTTGGATAACCAAGCTGAAAGCCGATTTCGGAACTCCGAGGTCCAACGGCGGTGTTTTGATGCCCATGCGGCCGCCGAAAATATCCCATCTGCCGATAATGTGCATAATGGTGAGGCCGAATCCCAGCGTGGCGATGGCCAGATAAGGCCCTTCCAGGCGCATGGCTGGTAAGCCGATGATGAAACCGAAAAGGGCGGCGATTAATCCGGCCAGGATGAGAGCAAGGAGGAAAGGAAAATGCAGATGCAGCGCCATCAATGCCGTGCCGTATGCACCGATAGCGAAGAAACCGGCATGGCCCAGAGAAATCTGCCCCGTATTGCCGACAAGAATGTTGAGTCCCACGGCAAGGATAACATTGACCAGAATCATATTGATCAGATAAATATTGTAGGAAGAAATATAAAGCGGGAGAGTGAAGAGAAGGATGAGGAAAAGTGAAGACCAGACCAGGATCGTCCTGCTGCTGAAAAGTTCTATATCCTCGTAGTAATCGCGCTTCATGTCCATATCAGCACCTCAACTCCGCTAGAACTGTCTTTGTCCTAATTTATTGAGAAAGGTTTGCCTGATCAGATGCCGCTTTTACTTGCGTTATTCATAATAAGAAATTATTTTTGTGTCAAGAGGAAAGAGCCCTCGGCGATGAAAATTAACGAGAAATATCAGTCTTGTAACTGGATGACCGGGCCGCGGGGAAAGATTGTTCTGCTAAAGCAATGTTTTCTGTGCGGGAAATCGCCGCGCCGCTATTTGACCCGCGGGTGATGGCGGAAATAATTCTTTGCGGATGGTCAAAATTGGTGTAGAAATTCAGCCATAACCTCCGTATAGAAAATTATTCGAAAAACTTATGGATAAGTCCAGGCAAAAAAAGCGTATTGCCCTCGTTCATCCGCGCGGGTTCAACTGGTTTCCCGAGAAAGTTGATATCACCGATATCGCCAACCGGATGGTGCCACAGGGGTTGCTTTCCATCGCTGCGTATCTGATGAAAGAGGGGCATGATGTTTTCGTTTATGATTGTCTCGGCCCGTATGCGCCGGCTGGTCTGGATGAACAGGCGAAGGCGGTGCTGGCTTTCCGGCCGCACATTGTCGGTTTTTCGGCGACGACGTCATCCTTTCTGGATGCCGCAAGTCTGGCCGGCAAAATCAAAAAGCAGGCGGCGGAAATTGTAACCGTTTGCGGCGGTGTTCATGTCTCCGCATTGGAAGGCATACTGCTCAAAGATTACCCGTCTTTTGATTATCTGATTGCCGGAGAAGGCGAACTTGGCATGGCGGAACTTGTCGCCGGAGAAGACCCGGCCTTAATCAGAGGACTCATCAGGCGCAGCGGTGCGGAAATTGTTGTCAACGGGCCGCATGAAAGAATAATTGACCTGGATGGCTTGCCCTTTCCCGCCTATGAAAAATTGCCCGGGTTTCCGCATCATTACCGTCTGCCGCTTTTCAGTTACATAAATACGCCCGGCGCCACGATGGTCACATCACGCGGCTGCATTTATCAATGCTCTTACTGCGACCGGTCCGTTTTCAAAAAAGGTTTCCGCTATAACTCGGCGGGTTATATTTACGAACATATGAGATATCTGCGGAAAAAATTCGGTGTGCGGCACATAAATATTTATGATGATTTATTTACAGCCGATCGGCCGCGTATCGTGGAATTATGCGAAAAACTGGCCCGCGAAACGCTGGGAATGAATTTCAACTGCGCCGTGCGGGTTGGTTATGCCGATGATGATCTGCTGCGGATGTTGAAAAACGCCGGCTGCCTGATGGTTTCTCTGGGTGTTGAATCGGCTGATCCGCAGCTTCTTTCCCGGCACAAATCCGGCGTGTCGCTGGACGATGTTCGCGATACGGTAAAGCGGATTCAGTCTGCCGGACTGCGTGCCAAAGGACTGTTTATGATGGGCCTGCCCGGAGAAACGGAAGAATCCATCCGCGCCACTTCCGATTTTATTATTGCACTGGGGCT
>CAYYBK010000248.1:0-355 GCA_964470015.1 uncultured Syntrophales bacterium | reverse complement strand
TTTTCCCGGTGCGCCGCTCTGGGCGACGATTCGGCAAGAGGGGACTTTTGAGGAAGACTGGCGGCTGATGAATTGCCTGAATTTTGTTTTTGTGCCGCAGGCGATCGCGTCCAGGGAAAGACTCGATCGCCTTTACAACGAACATGTGCAGCGTTTTTATTCCGATGCGGAATGGCGCCAGAAATTCCGCCGGCGCCTCTGGCAGCATCGCAAGAGCCTGCTGTATCTGCTGCGGCATCTGCCGTCCTTCCGGGCGGCAAAAAAGCAGTTTGAGCCTGATTAACGGATTGCGTCCGCCGGAATGATGCAAGAAATGCGACGGGTATGGTCAAATAAATGAAATATTGATAAGGGG
>CAYYBK010000247.1:0-2901 GCA_964470015.1 uncultured Syntrophales bacterium | reverse complement strand
GTTCGTCACTACGACTGGTTTGATAAATTCAATCATCAGGATAAAGCATGGCCGCAAACCGGGAAAGCGCAAATGAACGCCGATTTAATCAGCCAGGTGGACAGGTGGATCGATGAAGAAAAAGCCGATGTAATATTTGCTTATCTTTCCGGCGAACTTGTGGAACCGGCGGCGTTAAAGCAACTCCGCCGCCACGGCATTCCCATGATCAATCTGACGCTCAACGATAAGGAACATTTTGTGGGCAAAGTAAGAAATGGCCGGGCTTACGGCGCCCGCGATATCTGCCGTTTTTTCGATCTCTGCTGGACCAGCACGGAAGACGCTTTAATCAAATACTGCGCCGAAGGGGCGCTACCCGTTTATCTGCCGGAAGGCGCAAATCCCCAGGTGCACCGGTCTTATGAGCTGGAAAAAACCATTGATGTATCTTTCGTCGGACAGTGCTACGGGAACAGACAGGCGGTAATTGATGAATTAAAAAAAAGAGGCATTTATGTGGAGGCTTACGGAAGCGGCTGGCCGCACGGCCCCCTTGCCACGGAAGAGATGGTCAAAATGTATTCGCGCAGTAAAATTAATCTCGGCTTCGGCGGCGTTTCCGGCCACAAGGATACTTTCTGCCTCAAAGGCCGCGATTTCGAAATTCCGATGAGCGGCGGACTTTATCTGACCGAAGACCATCCGGAACTGCATCATGTTTTCCAACCGGGGGAAGAGATATTGACATATTCCGGAATAGCTGATCTTGCCGCGAAAATTAATTATTATCTGACTCATCCGGCCGAGGCTGAAGCAATCAGAAAAAAAGGTTATGAACGCTCCCGGCGGGAACACACCTGGGAAATGAGATTCGAAAAAATATTCCGCCTGTTCGGAATATTAAAGTAAGGTATTTCTACTATTGCGCGGCGGTCAATGCCGCATTCAACGTATTTTTCATCAGCATCGCCCTGGTCATCGGACCAACCCCGCCGGGCACAGTGGTAATATAGGAAGCCTTCGGCGCTACTTCGGCAAAAGCAACATCTCCGGCCAGCTTGCCGTTTTCCAGCCTGTTGGTTCCGACATCAACAACGATGGCTCCGTCTTTAACCATATCGCCTTTGATCACCTGCGCCCGACCGGCGGCCGCAATGAGAATATCCGCCCGGCGCGTCGCCGCGGCCAGATTTTTTGTTTTCGTATGGCAAATCGTCACGGTGGCGTTACGCGCCAGAAGCATCAGCGCCATCGGTTTGCCGACGATGTTGCTGCGGCCGACCACCACCGCCTCCTTGCCGGAGATCTCGATGCCGCTGCGGTCCAGCAATTCCAGAATCCCGGCGGGCGTGCAGGATGCATGGCAAGGATTGCCGGCGGCGAGCCTTCCGACATTATACGGATGAAAGCCGTCGACATCTTTGCGGGGATCGATGGTTTCGATTATTTTATCCTGCTGGATATGGGCGGGAACGGGCAGCTGCACCAGTATTCCATGAATCAGCCGGTCGGCGTTTAACTCCCGGATCAAATTCAGCACGTCCTCTTCGCCCGTGGCGGCGGGAAGCTTATACTCGCGCGACAAAAAACCCACTTCGGCGCAGTCCTGCGCTTTCTTGCCCACATATATTTTAGACGCGGGATCGTCGCCGACCAGAATAACGGCCAGGCCCGGCGTAATACCCTGCTCGCTTTTGAGCATTAATGCGCGGCGGCGGACTTCCGCACGGATATCCTGCGCTATCTTGTTTCCATCAATAATTATTGCCATCCCGCAAAACTCCCCCGCAAAAAAATCTCCCCGTCCGCCGATAAAAACCGGATAACGGGGAGAACAAAACGCATTATTTCAAATCACTTAACCTGATATTCCTTGATGATATTAATCGCCTTGGTTACTTCTTCCGGCGGCAGTTTGCCGTTGTAAACATACCGGCAAATTCTGTCCTTATCTAAAATAACCAGATCGGAGGAATCATTTTTCAGCCCCCAGAGATTCATTATGGTATAATCGTAATCCAGCAGGATGATTGCGCCTGTTTTTTCCTGCTTGCTTTTAATAACGCTTTTAATAATGAAATTGGGCAGCTTCGAGGCTTTCAGATTAGTGATGCCGAAGCCCTTGTAAGAGGTTTTCCGATCCAGTTCCTGATCTTTCAAAAGGGCGTCTTCTACGTGATTATTTAAATCTTTTTCGTCCGGATCGACATAAAAAATCGAAACAACCCGTCCTTTAAATTCGTCGGCATCAAGCGTATAAACTTTACCCTGGGAGTCTTTCAAGGAAAAATCGGCAGCTTTCTCTCCCACTTTCAGCTCAGAGGCCCAGGCGGGAAGGGCACACCATAACAAAACAAAAAAAACTGCTGCTGCGGAAACGGTCTTTTTCATCTTTTCCTCCTTTTTATCCGCTGATAGTAACCTTGGCAACGGTTCGCCTCGCGGCACCAGAAAATGGTGATTTTATAGTCGTTTTTTATTATAAGTTAAAACACACTTACAGGCAAGCAAAAAAGCCGCCGGGAACAACGTCAGCCATCCCGGTTTTTTATACTGTTGAAAAAATAAGCTTTCTTATGTTAAAGGAACCACTAATAATTCCCGGAGGTAAAAAATCAATGAATTTAGTCCGTTTAATTGAAGAAGCCGCGCAGAAATTCGCAGAAAACGAGGCCATGATATGCGGCAATCAGCGCGTCAATTATAATCAACTCAATTGTTCCGTTAATGCCGTCGCCTATCTTCTTCAGCAATCCGGCATAAAGAAGGGAGATAAAGTCGCGGTAATGCTGCCTAATATACCGGAATTCGTTTATTGCTATTTCGCCACGGTAAAACTGGGCGCCGTTGTCGTTCCCTTAAATACCTTCTCTACGGCCTATGAGCTTTCCTACCTTTTGGAAAACAGTGATGCCAAAG
>CAYYBK010000246.1:0-2932 GCA_964470015.1 uncultured Syntrophales bacterium | reverse complement strand
GAGATCAACTCCATGGCTCTTTCCCTGATATTTTTCCCGTGCAGATAAGCAATGCCGTATTCCGTTACCACATAGCGCACGTCGCTGCGGTTAAGAGTAACGCCTGCTTGTTCCTTCAGTGCCGGAACGATGCGGGAGGTGGTATCGTCCTGCGATGTCGACTTCAGGGCAAGGATTGTTTTGCCGTTTTTGGAAAGCAAGGTCCCCCGCATAAAATCCTGATGACCGCCGATGCCGCTGTAAAAAATTCCGCCGATTGATTCTGACGTCGCCTGTCCGGTAAGATCAATTTCCAGGGCGGCGTTGATGGCGACCATGTTTTCAATGCGCGATATAATCAGGGGGTTGTTCGTATAGTCAATAGTGCGAAAAACCACCGAGGGGTTGTCATTAAGAAAATCGTAAGTGGATTTCTTCCCCATACTGAAGGCGGCCGTTGTCTTTCCGCGGTCAATCGTTTTACGGGAGTTGTCAATGACCCCCACTTTGATTAAATCGGCGAGGCCGTCGCTTAAAAGCTCCGTATGGACGCCCAGATTGTTTTTTTTGTACAAATTGGCCATAATGGCATTCGGCAAACTGCCGAAGCCGACCTGAATGGTATCGCCGTCCTGAACCAGGCGGGCGACATTATTGCCTATTCTTTGGATTGTTTCGCTTGTTGGAACACCCTGTACTTCCAGAAGCGGTTCATCGTGAGAAATAATAAAATCGACGTCTTTTATATGTATAAATCCATCACCGTGAATGCGCGGCATATTTCTATTTACCTGTGCTATGACAATCGCCGCTTTTTCCGTAGCCGCCTTGACGATGTCCACGCTTACCCCCAGGCTCAGAAAGCCATGATCGTCCGGCAGGGAGGTCTGAATAAGGGCGATATCGATCTGCACGACACCGCTGTAAAGCAGTGAAGGGACATGGGAGAGAGAAATAGGCGTATAATCGGCCATTCCCTTGTTGATGGCGTCGCGGGTATTGTTACCGATGAAAAATGAATTGTGCCGAAAGTTTGTCTTGTATTTGGCATCGGTATAAGGGGAAAGTCCAAGGGAATAAACATGCAGGATTTCCGCGTCAAAGAAGGCCTTGGGGTGGGATTCGACGTAGCGGGTCATCGCCTGAACGAGATACTGGGGTTCACCGCAGCCGGAAGCAACGAAAATATGATTGCCGCGGCGGATATGATTGAAGATTTCTTCCTCCGAAACAAATTTCTCCGGATATTTTTTCACGTACGTTGCAAGGAATTCCTGAGTATTATAAAGCTGCATAAACCCTTTCTGTTCAGTGATGTTATTTTTCTTCTAGTATAGGTCAAAAACTAATGGTCTGTCAATATAAGATAATATTAAGAGACTAATAATATTTATAATTTTTTAATGGGCAGGCTTTGAAGCCGGGAACCCGGTCGTTTATAAACAGCTTATTCGGCCAGATCGAGCAGATCGGCGGCACAGGACAGAACAAGGTCCGCCTGAACCTGCCGGAAATCCTCTTTCCGGGAATTACCGGTAAGAACGCCGGCGGTGAACGTTCCGACCGCCTTGCCGGTCTTAATATCCAGGGGATGATCGCCGACCATCAGGCTGTTGGCGGCCTTGATTCCCAGCATTTGCAGCGCCTTGTTTAAATGTTCGGGATGCGGTTTAACCTGTGTAACATGATCGCGGCAGATAACCGCCCGGCAGTAGGACGAAATATCGGGGAATTCTATATTTATCGCCGCCAGGCAATTTCTCGTTATTACCGCGGTTGCTATGCCGGCGGCATCCAGTCGGGAGAGCAAATACCTTGTCTGTTCAAACAGCTCGCCCTGGCAGGCGGCGGCTATTTCCTGCTGTCTGATCAGTTCGTAGGCGTTAGTTATCAATGAATCCGCTTTGCTGTCTGTATTGACCCGCACTATTTCTGCCGCATGGTGAATTGTTTCCAAAATATGGTCGGCGGGCAGATCGTTCGGGCTTACGTCATAGGAGGCAATAAGCTCTAAAACGGATTGCCGCATTTTATGGAAGTCAATATTCAGCTTGGCCAGTGTTCCGTTATAGTCAAAAACGATTGCTTTTATGATGGTATTATTAATCTTCAGGATGGTCATTTATTGACTGTTTCCGGAGATATAGGTTGCAGATAAAATCTTTCTAATCCTTTGGGGCGAGGATGGCGCCGGCAAATTGTTGCCAGAGAGAATGCGTAAAAAATTGGTGATGATATTGAACGTTGCACCCCAGAGAACTTCTTTCTTCCCTCCGCCGTCCTGCAACAAAATACAGGGAAAAAGACTGTTATGAACAGTGGTCGTGTCTTCGAATGATGTTACCACTTCCAACAGGGCATAATGGGAGCCGTCAAAAAATGTGCTCACCGGCACTTCCAATACCTTTTCCACTTCGGAACTTAAGTTAAATTCATATGGTTCCGGAATCAGGCAGACCAGCGGAAAAATTGTCCGGGCGATAAGAGAGAGGGAATAGCAGGGAAGAGCGCCTAAAAATGAAAATACGGCGGGATTCAAACCAATTTCCTCCCAGGCTTCCCGGAGGGCATTGGCTAAGAAGATGCGGATTAATTCTATGGTTTCTTTGTCTTTATGGATTGTACGGCCGGCTGCCCGCTTATAGAAGGAAGTGACAGCTTCTGCGGCGATGGAATTACTTACAATTTTATCATCAGGGTGGAGTATGCCGCCCGGACAGCTTATGTCACCGGCCTGGGAAACAGTTGCCGAACGTTTAATCAGCTGAAAGACATATTCCGATTTTCCGTTATGAAGTTCCTTGTAATTAAGCAGCAGAACGACACCCGCAGCGAGAGAGGGGAAAGCGGTTCTTTCGGAATCTTTAATCTGTTTGTATTTTTCCTTATAATCTATTTGTATGCCGGCAAGTTTCGCGGCTACAAATGACGGAAACATATCCTTATTTTGTAA
>CAYYBK010000245.1:0-2957 GCA_964470015.1 uncultured Syntrophales bacterium | reverse complement strand
GATAAAGCCGATAATGCCTGTACGGACAGCAACATCAAGTAAAGTATTATGGGGAGAACCGATGAACATTCCACCCACGCCTCCTTGATATTGTTTAGGCAGTTTGCTGTCAAATTTCTTTAAATCGGACAGTTTTGTATTGCCGTAAATTTGCATACCGAAGCCCAATCCGGTGAGCGGATAAGATTTGATTATTTCCATGGTCAGAGCATTGATCTGCCTTCTTTCATTATGCAATAATTCCTTGATATTCATTCTTTCTTTAAAACCGGGAATTGTCATTACAAGTAAAATTATTATGGCTAAGAGAACTAAAATTTTTTTATTGAGAAAGGATAAAATAATTATTGCCGCCACAAGAGCAATTAAAGCTCCTCGCGATTGCGTCAATAGAGTTGTTGCACAAAGAATAATGCTGCTTATCAGTAACGAAGACGAGGCGAGCGTTGACTGATGATGAAGTAATTTATTTAATGTCAGAATAAGAGCAAAAATCAGGATGAATCCTATATAGTCGGTATGAATCTCCAGGAAAGTTACTCCTAATCTCGCCGATAAAGAATTTCCATCAACAATATAATAAATTATAATTGCCCATAAAGAGAATATTGTTGCCGAAACAACTACTATCCAGGAAAAAATCTCTAATCTTTTTTGTAAATGGAAGTAATTAACAAGCAAAAAATAAACCATTACGTATTTCAAAAAATGTGCCCATAAATCGTGAAAACTGTTGGCAATATCCAATGTAAAAAATAGGCCAAACACTCCCCAAAGAAAAAACAATAGAAAAGAAGGAGATAGCGGAGAACGGAATGAAAAGCCGGTTTTTTTAAAAATAATTAACGCGATCAAGGCCAATACGGAAATATAAAAACATAGCTCCTTGATCGCCGTAGTATGGGGAAACGGATTGAAAAATATATAAATGCCGGTGAGAAGGGGGATTACCCCGTTCAAAAAAGAAAAAACCTTTTCCTTGCCGCTGCCTGCTAATGTAAGTTGACCAAAATTAAACATTTCTTAAAATAATTCCCATCCCGAAAATTTATATAACGTTAACATATCAGCTTGATCCAAAAAAATCATTATATGATTTGCACCATTAACAAATTTGTGTTTAATTACGCGCTTAAGGAGAAGTCCATAAGCAAGTTTTGCGTCAGATGCTAAAGTTTTTCGGTCGTTGACGGAAGATTATGGACAAGGATTTTACTGAGCATCTTTTGCGGCTGCGTAAGGCGACAAAAGATCGGATGCGGATAGAAAACCCGGGGAATTATAATACATGAATAAAAAGAGTAAACTTTATCAGCACCACAAAAAGATTAAAGAAGCCATCAGCGCGCAAAAAAAAATTGTTTTATGGATACTGGCGGGACGGCCAATTCCTCCTCCTCATGTTGTAAAACAAAGGATTATCAGAGGATATGCAGAAAAGTACAAGCTGAATACTTTCGTCGAAACCGGGACATTCATGGGCGAAATGATCGACGCAATGTTGCCGGTATTTCCTAAAATAATTTCTGTGGAAATAGATCCTGTTTTGGCTGCGCGGGCGCAAAAAAAATTTTCCGCATATCCGCAGGTTAGTATCATCAGGGAAGACAGCAGTGCAGCGCTGCCCGCCATTATCACCGGTAATAAAGAACCATGTTTATTTTGGCTGGATGCTCATTACTCCGGCGGCGGGACGGGAAAAAGCGATCTGGAAACACCGATAATGCAGGAGTTGAATATACTTTTAAATAATTCTCCTTGGAATCATGTTATACTTATTGACGATGCCCGGGAATTTACCGGAAGCAACAATTACCCAACTCTAGAGGAAGTAAAAAAGCTAATAGCTGCCCGGCGGCCTGACTGGTTAATGCAGGTGAAAGACGATGTGATCAGAATCCATCCGTCGGGCATTTAAGGTGATTATTTTGGAAAAGGTTCCTCTTTCCGTTGCCATTATTACGCAAAATGAAGAAAATAATCTGCGGGACTGCTTACAGAGCATAGCTTTTGCCCGGCAAATAGTTGTCGTTGATTCCGGCAGCCTGGATGCAACATTGCCGATTGCCGCGGAGTTCGGCTGTGAAATTTATAAGGAAGCCTGGTCCGGTTTCGGCCCGCAAAAGCAACTGGCGATAGATAAGTGCCGGGAACCATGGACTTTGGTTTTGGATGCCGATGAGCGGATTCCCCGGGAGACGGCAGCGGCGATTAAGCGTATTGCAACCAGTGACGGCATACCAGAGGCGGGATTCAGTTTCCCCCGGAAAAACTACTTCCAGGGACGGTGGATCAGGCATGCCGGGTGGTGGCCGGATCGGATTACTCGGCTGTTTCGGAAGGGAGCCGGAAGAATGACGGCGGCGTCTGTCCATGAAGCAGTGGAAGTTGCAGGGCCAATCTGTGCGCTGAATGTGCCGCTGGAACATTTTACGGAAAGCAATTTAAGCAAAGTTCTGCAAAAGATTGACCGCTATTCCACGCTGGGGGCAGAGGAAGCCTTCCGGGAAGGAAGGCGGTCTTCCGTATCTGCCGCCTTGTTGCGGGCGTTTTTTACCTTCTTGCAGGATTACGTCTTGCGCGGCGGTGCCCTGGATGGCATGCCCGGGCTTACCCTGGCGGTTACCGACGCTGTGAACAAGTTTTTCAAATACGCAAAATTGAGTGAACTATCCAGAACAAACCGCGGCGGTAGATAAAACAATGGAAAAAACTGCTGAAGACGAACAGTTCACGACAGATGTTTCCGTAATTATTGTCAACTGGAACACGAAAGATCTTTTGCGAAATTGTCTGCGGTCCGTTTATCAGACTATTAACAGCTTATCCTTTGAAATTATCGTTGTTGACAATGCATCAACTGATAATTCCGCGGCGATGCTGGAGCAAGAATTTCCGCAGGCGATCAGCATCTGCAATGCTGAAAATAAAGGTTTCGGCGCGGCCAACAATCAGGC
>CAYYBK010000244.1:2701-2976 GCA_964470015.1 uncultured Syntrophales bacterium | reverse complement strand
GGGAATGACATTGATAATGCTGCTGATTTTAGTCCGCGGGGTTGCTGCAAGATATTCGCCGGCCTGGCGATTGACTTTTGCCGCATGCAGCGCAGCAGAGCAATGGTTTTGGCCGGCGGCGATAAATGCTCCGATCATGCCGCCGATGGTGTCTCCCGTTCCGCCGATAGCCTCCATGGCGGGAATATCCGGCGCGGTAATCGTCTGGATCACTTTGCCGTTTTTGGCAATGTAATCAATTGCTCCCTTAACCAGCAATAGCGTTGCCGCGTTCT
>CAYYBK010000244.1:1081-2691 GCA_964470015.1 uncultured Syntrophales bacterium | reverse complement strand
TGCGGTAGGCGGATGCCAGCAAATCCGGTACCTGTGCTGCTTCCGTACGGAAAAGGTGCCTGCTGATATAGGCCGGGTGAACAGCTTCGGGATCGGCCAGAAATGCCATTTCCGCAAGATCCGGCGTGAAGACGTCGAAAAGCGGCGCCAGCCCGGCGGCTTTGGCGGCATACATTGCAGAAGCGTCGGCGATCATAACCGGCCTTTCCTTGCATTTTCCCGCCGCCGCCGTAACCTTTTTCATCAGCCCCATGACGGGCAGCATGTAGTGCAAAAGCAATACAGAGGGTACCAGCAGCGGCAAATTCTCTGCCAGATAATCATAGAGCAACCGGCTGCCCTGTCCCGAACCGTTATCTCTGGCAAGGGCAACATGTGGTGGTTGACTTTTTAAATGCACTGCCGTGACGCAGGCGGCGCTGACCAATGCCGCGGTGCCCTGTGTGCAGGGGATTGTATAATCGCCGACTTTCAGGGTGTCTCCGGTGAAAGCCGCCGCTCCGGTGAGTAAAGAAACGGATGTCTCCGGTATTGTTCCGCAAATCAACAGCATTTCATTTCCCTCCGCTTTCCCAGAGCGCGAGCGCCTCGGTATACGCCCGGTCCAGCATCAGGGCGCAAAGAGTGTAACCGCTGTCTTTGGGCCGTGGAACCTCGGTAATTTTTCTGTCGATCATACTGATGTGCAGATAGGGAATATCCGGGCAGCCGCCACCGGAGATATTCAAAATAGTCCCGGAATTTTTATCGTAGGTAAGTTTCATGTTCCCGGCCTTGACCATTAACGAATCTCCGAAATCAGTCGTTTTAACGATGTCCAGCAGCTTGCCGGAGCCTTTCAGCGGCAGCAGATCGATAAAGGTCGCTTCTGCGGCGCGCAGCAGTCTTTCCACACCTGGTTTTTCCGCAAGATTAAATTCAAGCGCGAGATCGCAACCTTTGCGCAGTTGCGGCGGCGGTGCCACCAGCTTAACTTCGTGATTATTCCGGTTCATTATTTTTTCCGCTTTGATAGCCTCTTCAATACTGCTGAACAGAATGAGGCCGCCGCCTTCAAAGCTGTTCTTGCTTTTCGCTCCGAATAACAATATGTCTTTAATTTCCTTTCTTTTTCAGGAGATGTTACTGCGCGTACCGGCCGGTTTCATCGGCTAAGAGCGCTTTTCCATCATAATAAATCCGATAAACAGACAGAACGCAAGCCCGACAATGACTGCCGCCGGGCCTCCCGCCGCAACGCCTTTTGCTGAACTGGCAATGGCAAAATTATGGGCGATAGCGGTTCCCGTGATCATCCCCAGAACAAAAATTCCCGCATCCATATCCCCCTCGCCGGAAAGAAAAAGCTGTCGGCCGGGACAACCGCCGGCGAGAACAAAGGAAAGTCCGGCCAGCGTCATTCCCAGGAAGTTCCAAACGTGATCGGTATGGGCAACCGGCTGGTCTGCAAAGCCCGGCTTGAACTGCCCTAGGAGAAGGTTCGTCAAAAAGGCAAAAACGAGCAGAGCTACAACGCCGCTTAAGAGATGAAAATCCCTGATTAAAAGAACATCGCGGAATGCCCCCATCGTACAGAACCTGCTGCGTTGTGCCAGCGCGCCGATGAGCAA
>CAYYBK010000244.1:0-1071 GCA_964470015.1 uncultured Syntrophales bacterium | reverse complement strand
TCCGGCGGCCAGGCTGATAAGAATAGGCGCATGTTGCGCACCAGGGCCCTTTATGCTGAAAAAGATCGGGCCGGCCGGTGCAAAAGAGACCCGTAAAATCAGCAGCAGAAAAAGTCCGGCCATCAGCGCCGGCATAATCCAGCCGCCCGATTTTTTCTGCAGATGGGACTTGCCCAAACTGAAACCATTTTTCAGAAACTGGATGCCGATAAATATACCGCAGATCAATCCGGCGATTCCTATAATGGCATTGCCGTCTCCGCCGGCCAGGCGTAAGAGCGCTCGCCAGGGACAGCCCAGAAAAACCAGGGCGCCGATCATGGCAAAAACCCCCAGAAAAAAGCGGAGAAGCGGCGAAGAGCCGCCGCGCGGTTTATATTCTCCGGCCAGGAGGGCCGCAGCAAAAGCGCCCAGGACAAACCCCATAATTTCCGGCCGCAGATACTGGACAACGTCAGCCCGGTGCAACCCCAGCGCGCCGGCAATATCGCGCGCAAAGCACGCAACGCAGATGCCCATATTGGGCGGGTTTCCGAAATACTGAAGAACTGCCGCCCCACTGCCGATTAAAGCGCCCACAACGATGATCCCTGTACGGGTGGAAAAAATATTTTTCATGAGATGATTTTCCGGAAATTTTTGCCTTTATTAACAATGACTAATTATGAAAAGCAAATTCATAAAAGTAATATTGATCTGCGCATTATAATGATTGGGAATATTTATGAAAGCGTAAACGTCCGGACGGTTGTCATAAACTTCTGATTGAATATTTAGTAATAAATCTTATTCCTGATGGTTATAATCACCCTTTGTAGATTAAAAAATTTATGGTATGCGGAAAATATGATTAATGAGCATTTTAAGAATATTACCATTCAGCAGATGGAAGCGCTTGTTTCTCTGGTCAGGGAAGGAAGTTTCAGCCGGGCGGCGGATAAAATGTTCCTGACGCAACCTGCTTTGACCAAAAGCATTAAAAATGTCGAAAATTGTCTGGGACGGCGCGTAGTGACAAGAAATAAGAACGGCGTTACGCTTACGGCGGAAGGACGTGTTGTGTACGCTTAT
>CAYYBK010000243.1:0-3001 GCA_964470015.1 uncultured Syntrophales bacterium | reverse complement strand
ACGGCCACCGTGCTGGTTCTTATTTTTTCTCCGCTGTTCTTCGTCCTGATTGAAAGTCTTTTCGGCAAAAGAAAAGGCAGGAAATCGCCTCCCGCAAAAGCGGTCCCGAAGGCGGAGGATCAGCCATGATGAAGAAAAGCGTGCTCTTTATATCCGGCATGATGATTTTTTTGACGGCCTGCACAATGGCGCCGGAATATTCCCGACCGGCGGCGCCGGTGCCGTCCCACTGGCCGACCGGCCCGGCCTATGAACAACCACTGCCCGGAGCAGCCGCTCCCGCGGCGGCGGGCTTGACGTGGCGTGATTTTATTACGGACGAACGCCTGCGGGAAGTTGTCGTAACTGCCTTGGCCAACAACCGCGACCTGCGGGTGACCGTCCTTAGCGTGGAGAAGGCACAGGCGCTCTTCGGCATCCAGCGGGCGGAGCTGCTGCCGACAGTTAATGCGGCAGGCAGCATGAACAAAAGCCGCGTTCCGGCCGATCTTGCCTCCTCCGGCAAAGCAACTACCGCTGAAAGATATGACGTCAGCCTCGGCGTTACATCTTGGGAAATCGATTTCTTCGGCCGCATCCGCAGTCTGAAGGATAAGGCGCTGGAAGAATACCTGGCCACAGAGCAGGTCCGCCGCAACGCACAGATTATGCTGATCTCCGCAGTAGCCCAGTCTTATCTGGCCATGGCCGCAGACCGGGAAGCACTGCGCCTGGTTTCCTCCACCCTGCAAGCGCAGGAAGCCACATACACGCTGGTAAAAAAACGCTATGACGTCGGAATTGCCTCCGAGCTCGACCTGCGCCGGGCGCAAAGCCAGGTGGATGCGGCCCGCGGCGATGTCGCGCGTTTCACGCAGCTTACCGCCCAAGATGAAAATGCATTAAATCTGCTGGCCGGCTCTCCGCTACCGCCGGCTCTGCTGCCCCCTGACTTGAGCGCATGCCGCCCGCCGGAGGAGATCACTTACAGCCTTAGTTCCGAACTGCTTTTAAAACGCCCGGACGTGCTGGCGGCGGAGCACCGGCTTAAAGCGGCGCACGCCAACATCGGTGCCGCCCGGGCCGCTTTCTTTCCCCGTATTTCCCTGACCACTTCAATAGGAACGGCCAGCGCCGAGCTTGCCGGGCTGTTTAAGGACGGATCGGCTGCTTGGAGCTTCGCCCCGCAGATTGTCATGCCGATTTTCGACGCCCGTACCTGGTACGCTTACGATGTGACAAAAATTGAAAAAGAAATATCCGTTGCCCAGTACGAAAAGTCCGTGCAGACGGCTTTCCGCGAAGTGGCCGACGCCCTCGCGGAAAGAGGCATGATCACCCGGCGGGTGGCAGCCCAGCAATCGCTGGTTAAGGCCGTCGGCGAAACCTGCCGTCTTTCCGCTGCGCGCTATGCCAAAGGCATCGACAGTTATCTTTCCGTGCTGGACACCCAACGTTCCCTTTATTCCGCACAGCAGGGGCTGATTCTTCTGCAACTGGCGCAGCATAATAATATGATAACCCTTTACAAGGTGCTGGGCGGCGGCCAGTAGCGTTTTTCTGTATGGATCAACTCAAATATTCAATTACGGCCCCGTTTTCGGCATATACAAATACCGGTTACGGCAATTATAAAATTAAAAAAGCAGCATGAAATACGTAAAATTAGCTCTGATTATCATCCTTATCCTGCCGTTTGATTTCGGTTTTGCCGCTGAAGCGGAATACGGCTATCCGATTTCGGATAATTACATTTCTACTATTTGGGGCACACCGCCCGCGCTGAAAATAACTATGCCGGGACGGATAAGAGCGCAAAGACTTATTCTCGATATCTTCCCGGACCGTCCTAAGCCGGATATCTTTTTCTATGACGACGGCCTACAGTGCACGCTTGCCTACCAGGAGAAGAAAGCGCCGCTGGTTTTTCTGATTGCCGGCACCGGCGCCGACGATCAGTCGCGGAAAATGGCCGCCATGATGAACGCGCTTTACCATGCCGGTTACCACGTCATTGCCCTGCCTTCTCCCACCCATCCGAACTTCATCGTTTCCGCATCCGCAAGCCACATCCCGGGAGATCTGACCGAAGATGCGGAAGATATTTACCGGGTCATGGAGCATGCCTGGGAAAAGGCGCGGGAATATATCGAAGCATCGGAATTTTATCTTGCCGGCTACAGTCTGGGCGGAACGCATGCCGCCTTTGTGGCCAAACTTGATGAGGAACGGAAGCGCTTCAACTTCGGCAGGGTGCTGATGGTTAACCCGGCGGTGAATCTCTACAACGCGGTGGCAAGAATTGAAGCTCTGCTGGACGGAATTCCCGGCGGACAGAGGAAAATAGGCGCCTATTTCAACGCAACGATGGCCAAGCTCACCGAATTTTATTCGCGGGGAGGATTCGTCAAGATCAATGATGATTTCTTTTATGCCGTTTACAAGTCAAATCTTTTTTCCCGCAAAGAGAACGGCGGCCTGATCGGATTGTCTTTCCGCATCAGCCTGGCGGGAATGATTTTTTCTTCCGACGTCATGACGAACAGCGGTTACGTCGTTCCGAAAAACCGCATCCTGGAATCCGGCGATTCGCTCGGCGATTATTTTTTTGTCTCCGTCCACCTTAGTTTTCTTGACTATTTTAATGAATATTTTTATCCCTATTTTCAAAAGAAGCGGCCGGGGCTGGGTAGAGAAGCGTTCATTGACTCCCTGGGTCTGAAAGGCATCGAGGATTATCTGGCCGTATCGCCAAAACTGGGAGTGATAACCAACGCTGACGATTTTATCCTGGCGCCGGAGGAAATCGAC
Source organism: uncultured Syntrophales bacterium (assembly GCA_964470015.1). GTDB lineage: Bacteria > Desulfobacterota > Syntrophia > Syntrophales > Smithellaceae > MVRV01. The sequence goes on along the minus strand of CAYYBK010000243.1, from coordinate 211 downwards.
TATCTCCGCCGGGTATTCGGGGAACGTGCCAGAATATATCCCTGGGGCGGTCATCTCGGCAATCTGGAATACCGGGACAACATGCTCGAGTTCGTCGGATTTTTCAAACAGTAGGTGCAAGCTTGCAGGTTTTTCAATATGTTTAGGATTATCCCGGTTATCATAATGTCTTCGCTGCTGCTTTTGGCCGGATGTGCAGCCACCGGGAAGG
>CAYYBK010000242.1:0-3015 GCA_964470015.1 uncultured Syntrophales bacterium | reverse complement strand
CAATATACCTGTAACAGAAATTCCCGCCGATGAACCGGCGCGCATAGATGCCTCTGACAGCCGCGTCCACAAGGGCTTGTGGGGAAGGATTCGCGGCGGTTTGTGGATGATAAAAACCATATGGCGTGAATTATGATCGATGTGCTGTTCGTCAAACCGAATAACAAAAAAAGAGCTTACGGTGTATTAAGCAGCGAACTGTCGGGAATAGAACCGCCCCTCTGGGCGGCACTGCTGGCCGCCTTCATAAGACAGCATGGTTTTTCCGTACGCATAATAGATGCTGAAGTTGAAAACCATACTCCGGAAGAAACCGCCCAGTACATAGCCGATGTCAACCCGCTGCTTGCGGCAATCGTCGTATCCGGCTCCAATCCTTCGGCATCTACGGTAGTTATGGACGGGGCGCGCTCCATCCTCACGTCTTTGAAAAGCAGTAATGACCGCATCAAAACCATTCTCATGGGCCTTCATCCCTCCAGCCTGCCCTGCCGGACAATCACGGAGGAAGCTACGGATTTTGTTTGTGAAGGTGAAGGATTCCAGACGCTGGCAAGCCTCGTCGCCGCTTTAAAAAACAATAAAAGCTATGCAGAGATAACGGGATTATGGGGACGGGAAGGTCAAAGTATTTTCCATAATAAAAGAGCGGAGCTCTGGCCTGATTTGAATACTCTGCCATACGCCGCCTGGGACCTCCTGCCGATGAAAAAATACAGGGCACATAACTGGCATTGTTTCGGTCAACTGGAAAACCGCACGCCCTACGCCGTGATTTACACCAGCCTGGGCTGCCCGTTTTCCTGCAAATTCTGCTGCATTAATGCCATCTTCGGCCAGAATACAATGCGGCGCAGGTCACCCGAGAAGGTTGTTGCAGAAATCGGCACCCTGGTCAACGACTATCACGTCAGAAACATCAAAATTATGGATGAAATGTTCGTGCTGCACAAGGATCACGTTCTGGAAATCTGCGACCGGATAATAAGGAAAGGCTACGACCTGAACATGTGGGCATATGCGCGCATCGATACTGTCAGCCCTGATCTGCTGAAACAGATGAAAAAGGCGGGCATAAACTGGGTCGGCCTCGGCATCGAGTCCGGCAATCAGCGGATACTGCGGGGAATCAACAAGGGCATCACCGTAGAAAAGATCAAGAATGCCGTCCAGATGACGCATGATGCCGGCCTGTATATAGGCGCCAACTATATTTTCGGTCTGCCCGATGACGATGATCAATCGATGCGGGATACGTTCAATCTGGCGAAAGAGCTGAACTGCGAATACGCCAACTTCTATGTAGCCATGGCCTATCCGGGTTCCATGCTCTATCAGGAAGCCATAAGCAAAGGATGGAAACTGCCTGAAAACTGGCTCGGCTATTCGCAGTACAGCCCGGAAACCATGCCTCTGCCCACCAATCATCTTTCGGCGGCCCAGGTGCTGCAATTCAGGGACTGGGCATTTGAAGCCTATCACGGCGGCCCTGAATATCTGGCGATGATCGGTAAAAAATTCGGCCCCGCCACACTCAGCCATATCAGGCAAATTCTGCAAAATAAACTGCAGAGAAAAATACTTTCCACTATCGTTTAAACGATCATCTTCCCGGTCGCCGGATCTTCCACTCCGCAATGACATATTATCAGAAAACAAACGGAGTCCTCCATTTTGCCGGTTGATATTATTAAGAAGCCAAGGTAATGTGACATCCATTATTCGATAAAGTTCACCATTATTTATTATGACTTATCAAAGTCTGCAGACGGTCAAAAAATTCATCGGCCCGCTGATTCTTCTCGCGGCCGAAATTCATATGCTGCGCATAAGCTGGTTCAAATGGCCCGATGTGCTTATTGACTATGGCCGGGAACTTTATGTGCCCTGGCAGATTACGCAAGGAAAGGTTTTGTATGCCGATTTGAATCACCTTTACGGCCCATTGGCGCATTATCTGAACGCCCTTCTTTTTCAAATTTTCGGCACCGGATTTTCCACGCTTGTTTATTTCAATATATGCCTGGTCACCATCTTGACTTTTTTGATTTACAGTCTGTTGCGGGCGATCTTCGGATCACTCATCGCTACGGCCGCCGGTCTTTGCTTTTTGGTTATCTTTGCTTTTTCCCAGTATGTAGGCATCGCCAATTATAACTTCGTCTGTCCCTATTCCCACGAAATAACGTATGGGATTTTTTTCTTTTTCCTGGCCTTGTTCCTTTTCACCAAATATTTACACAATTCACGGTGGTATTTTTGCGCACTGCTGGGTTTTCTGCTGGGGTTGATCTATCTGACCAAGGTGGAAATATTCGTTGCCGCCTTCCTCACTTTCATATGCGGATTCATTTTCGTTTACTGGAGAATAAAGCCGCCGTTTTTCCGCCGGCACATGTTTCATTTAATCCTCTTTTCCCTTCTGCCCCCGGCTGCTTTTCTTGTTTATTTCAGTTTTAACATGCCGCCGGCAAACGCTCTCGAGTCTATTGTCGCATCCTACAAAAGCGTTTTCATGAGCGCGCTGGTAAACAATATCTTTTATTTGCGCATAGCGGGATTCGACGATCCGCTGCGAAATATTGCCCTGCTTCTGAAACAGACAGGCGGATATATAATAGTTCTAATTTTTACGGTTCTAATTTCCTACATTTTCCGCCGTTTGCCGAATAAAATTTTCAAATACCTCTGGCTGACGGCAATATTTATATTAATATTTTTTACCTTCTTCCAAGGCGTTTACACAATCAACTGGCTGGAAATAGCCCGGCCTTATCCCCTCTGTCTGCTGATTTTTCTTATTTATTTAACCGTGCAACTCTTTGCGAAACATCTAGAAACAAACGCGATCCGGCAATTCCTTCCTTTCGTTCTTTTAACGCTGTTCGCGCTAATCATGCTCTTGAAGATGATTCTAAACGTTCATTTTTATCATTACGGTTTTGCGCTGTACATGCCTGCTTCACTCGTCATGGTTGACGCCTGACTTTATTATATCCCCTGTTTTATCTCACG
>CAYYBK010000241.1:0-3032 GCA_964470015.1 uncultured Syntrophales bacterium | reverse complement strand
TCACAGTATGGGCGGGCTGGTTTGCCAGAAGGCAGCGGAAGGCGCGGAAAAAATCAAAGCGCTGGTTCTCATCGCCACAACCCCGCCGCAAGGCGTTAAATTCGAATTCGAGAACAATTTTGTCCTTGTTAAAATGATTTTAAGGATAATTTGGAGCAATATCAGAGGGAAAGCCCTGCAAACCAGCTACGCCGCCGCCAGCAAAACGGTGATGAATAACATTGCCGACCGGGACAAACAGGCCGTTTTTGAAATGCTCGGACCGGAATCCATGGTCGCGGGAAGACAAGTCGCCAGAGGTTATCCGATCGCTATGGACAAAATCCGTTGCCCGAAACTGGTGATCGGCTGCAAAAAAGACAATATTGCGCTCGAACGCATGCAAGAAAAAATCGCCAAATTTATCAATGCGGATAAATATATCGCCTACGAACAGTTCGGCCACATGATCATGCTCGAAAAAGGCTGGGAGAAATCGGCGGAAGATATACGCGACTGGCTCATCACGACGGCAGCAAAATAGGTTCCCGCAACGGGATTCGTTTTTTCACAAAAACTGCGCGTTGCAACGCGCAGTTTTTAACTATTCCAGTTATTACGAATATTTAGCACACGGATACTTACTTTCCCGCAGTTTGATTCACCTCCCGCCGGGCAGCCGGCGCTTGCATCGACCTTGTTCTGTTGACAAATATCCATTTTTGGCTTACGGTAAAAAAAATTATCAAGAATAGATATTTAGGAGATATGGCCATGGCGCAGCGCGAAATTTATATAACACAATTCGATATGGATCGGCTAATGACTCTGATTGAAGGGGCCCGAAGAAACAGCAAAAGAAATAAGGAAAATCTGGACGTGCTGGAAAAGGAATTATTGCGCGGGAAGCTGGTAAGCCCGGAAAATGTTCCCGGAGATGTTATCACGATGAATTCAGAGGTAATCATCCGCGATCTTGAAACCAACGAGGAAACGACCTATATTCTGGCATTTCCTTCGAATTCGAATATCTCCGCCAATAAAATATCGATTCTGGCGCCGCTGGGGATGGCGTTACTCGGATACCGCGTCGGTGACACCATTGAATGGCAAATGCCGTCCGGCATTAAAAGACTAAAAGTAATTAAGGTTCTCTATCAGCCGGAGGCGGCAGGACACTTTGATTTGTAAGCGCTGCAAAATGCTTCCCGGGATTTCGCCGTCAGCTTTTTTCCATGGTTTTATGGAATTTGATTTGCGGCCACTCTTCCATCACATGCGCTAAGCGCCATTCGCTCAAAGCCAGATAAACCAGGTTTCCTTCCGTATCGGTCGCCAGATTGGCATGGTTTTTTTTCTGAAAATCTTCCATCTTTTTGGCATCTTCCGAAGTCACCCAACGGGCAGCCGCGTAATCGGCCTTTTCGTAATCGGCATAGACGCTGTATTCATCCTTGAGTCTCGACATCGTAACTTCAAATTGCAGGGCACCTACGGCACCCAGGATGTTATCCGACCCCCACAACGGCTTGAAAACCTGTATCGCTCCCTCCTCGGAGAGTTGGATCAATCCTTTTTGCAGATGTTTAACGCGCAGCGGATCTTTGAGCCGTACGCGGCAGAAATGCTCGGGAGCGAAATGAGGAATGCCGGTAAACTTCAACGGCTCTTTCTGGGAAAAGGTATCGCCAATCCGGATCGTTCCGTGATTGTGCAGGCCGATAATATCTCCCGGATAGGCTTCTTCGACGTTAGTGCGGTCCTGCGCCATAAAAATTGTGGCATTGGACAGAATAACTTCCTTGCCGATCCGGTGCTGCCGCACTTTCATGCCGCGTGCGAATTTGCCGGAACAAATGCGCAAAAAAGCAATGCGGTCGCGGTGCGCCGGATCCATATTGGCCTGGATTTTAAAAACAAAGCCGGAAAAATCATCTTCATCCGGCATAACCTGCCGGGTTGTCGTCGGACGCGGAACAGGCGCGGGGGCAATTTCAATAAAGGCATCCAGCAGTTCCTTTACACCGAAATTGTTGATGGCGCTGCCGAAGAAAACCGGCGTCTGGGATGCCTTCAGAAACTCTTTATGGTCAAAGGGATTGGCGGCACCTTCGAGCAGCTCGATCTCGTCGCGCAGCTCAACGGCCTGGCTTTCCAGAAGTTCATCCAGCAACGGATCGGACAGATCCTCAATGACCAAGCCTTCCGCGGAGCGTTTGCTCTTGCCCGACGTGAAGAGATGCAGCTTTTTATCGTAGATATTATAAACGCCTTTGAAGCGCTTGCCCATGCCGATCGGCCAGGATAATGGCGAGCATTCGATCTGCAGCTTATCTTCGATATCCGCCAGGATATCGAGCGGCGGCAGACAATCGCGGTCCAGTTTATTTATGAATGTGATGATCGGTGTGTTGCGCAGGCGGCAGACATCCATCAGTTTCCTGGTTTGTGTTTCTACGCCTTTTGCGCCATCGATAACCATCAGTGCGCTGTCCACGGCGGTAAGCACGCGGTAGGTATCTTCGGAAAAATCCTGATGCCCCGGAGTATCCAGCAGGTTTATTTCGCAGCCGCCATATTCGAAATTCATCACCGAAGATGTTACGGAAATACCGCGTTCCTTTTCGATAGCCATCCAGTCGCTTAAAGCATGTTTGGCGGCCTTGCGCGCTTTCACGGCTCCGGCCAGCTGGATTGCCCCGCCAAAAAGCAGCAGTTTTTCGGTTAATGTCGTCTTGCCCGCATCAGGATGGCTGATAATACCGAATGTCCGGCGGCGTTCTATTTCTTTGTGCAGTTGCTTGTTCAAGATTATTCCGTTTCCCAAACTTAGCCCCGCTTCTTTAAAAGAGCATACTTACCGGAGCTTTGGCGGTTTCTTTTAGCTAATAATCTTGCAACTGTCAACGAGGAAGATGCCGGATAAGCAGATATGCTTATTTGTAGGCACCGGTTGAAAGAACAACGTCGCCCACTTTTTCAAAATACGCGGTTTTCCATTCCACCTTCTGGCTCACCGGATTCACGAAGGTATAATCCATATACCCGAAGCC
>CAYYBK010000240.1:416-3044 GCA_964470015.1 uncultured Syntrophales bacterium | reverse complement strand
CGAAAGCTATGCCGGTATTACAGAGATATTCAGCCAGCGCACAGGATTGCAGATCCCCGGTTTCCGATATCCGGTCGTAGTTATCCTCTCCGAAGGAAGCCTGACCGTGGCGGACAAAATAAATATCACCCATATATCCTCCCCGTTGCCATTACTGTTAGCATGGTATCTCTTGCGGCGTCAATAAAAAATAAAACGAACGTTCGTTATTTCAGTTGCAGTTAAACCGGTGATATAATATATTCATAGCACGGGTGATTAAATGAAGATATTGGTGTGTATCAAGCAGGTTGCAGATAACGAAGCGCAGTTTTCGCCGGCTGCCGACAATAGATCCGTCCAATACGACGCCGATACTGTTTACAGGATGAACCGCTTCGACGAATTTGCGCTGGAAGAAGCCCTGCAAATAAGGGAAACGCATAAAGGCATTGTCGATGCGCTGTCCGTTGGACCGCCAATGGTTGCTTCCGTGATCAGAAAGGCGCTGGAGCTTGGTGCGGACAGAGGCATCTGGATTGCACCTGATGAAAAATCAGTCCTGAGTCCGCGGATTGTTGCGGGCTTGGTCGCGGCTTTTGCCGCCGGCGGTTCATATGATCTTATTCTGACCGGGGCGATGGCCGAAGACAATATGTACGGTCAAACGGGACAAATGATTGCGGGTTTCATGAAGATTCCGGCGGCTTCAGCGGTGATTGCGGAGAAAATAGATGAAATTGACGGAACGGTATATGCCGAAAGGGAAATAGATGCGTTGACCAGAGAAACAGTGAAGTTGAGGCTGCCGGCCCTGCTGACCGTTCTTTCCGGCATCAACAAACCCCGTTACCCTTCGCTTTCCAATGTAATGAGAGCGCGCCGCCAGGAAATTATTGCAATTGATTCCGTTAATTACACTATCAACGACGGATATGAGAACGTCGTAATCCTGAGAAGTGTTTCTCCGGCGAGAAAATGCGTTTATCTCGCCGGAACCATGCAGGAGAAGGCTGTCCGGCTGCAGCAGCTTCTTCATGTCAGAAATCTCTGGAAATAAAATTGCCTCACTAATGTCTCCGATGGGGAAAAAAATATTAATCGTTGCCGAGTACAATATTGATCAAACCCTGCCGCTTACCCTGGAACTCGCGGCCTGTGCCGCGGAGATAAATGACAATTTCCCGGCGGAAATAGTCATTGCGCTGCCGGGAAAAGACGTTCTAACGCAGGCGGATATGCTTGCGGAAGCGGCAGGTATGGATGTCATTATTCTCCGCAGTGATCATCTGGAAAACTATTCGGCGGAAGGTTATGCTGCGGCGGTTTGTGAACTGGCTTCGCAAACCAGGCCGGAGCTTATTATCATTGCTCATTCTCCCCGGGGTTATGATTATGCACCGCAAATCGCCGTCAATCTGGATGCCGCATGCATCACCGGGGTGAACGGATTGGAATTTGCAGAAGGCAGAATACTTTACCTGCGGCAGAGTTATTACGGGAAAATGGTAACCGTGCTGGAAGCGCGAAAATTCTGTACCGTGCTGACTGTTATGCCCGGTGCCTTCAGATTTACTGCGAAAGAGAACAGGAAAAAGGGCATTATTACGATGCATCAGGTGAGCGCAAAGCTTGTTGCGACCTTGTCTGTTGCTGCCCGGAAATCAGCCGCAACCGATACAAACTTAACCGACGCTGAAACGATTATCGCCGCCGGAAAAGGAATGAGGAAAAAAGAAAATATGCAATTACTGCGGGATCTGGCGGGATTTTTCCCCAAGGCGGCAATAGGCGGTTCCCGGGCCGCCTGTGACCAGGAATGGCTGGAATACGGTGCGCAGATCGGCCTTACCGGGAAAACCGTCGCCCCGAAACTTTATATTGCCTGCGGTATCTCCGGTGCCTTGCAGCACATTGCCGGGATGAAAGCATCGCAAACGATCGTGGCTATAAATCATGATCCGCATGCCGCAATTTTCGGGTATGCGGATATCGGTATTGTTGAAGATTGTGAGGATTTTATTCGCGAAATTGTCAGGCTTGGATGCAGCGATGCAAGGCGGGAAACCGGTACGCCGGAGGAACGCGGGTGAACCATTACAGAAATAGTTGAAAATTGCGGGAGATGGACATTGTAAGAGGTCGCCTCTTGGATCATCCGTACTATCTGCGCCATATTTGGTGGTAAAATAAATATTGACATACTATATATGGGTGATTATACAGTAAACATGAGCAGAAATGTTAAAACATTCAGTAAAAATAAGGAGGGCCCGTGTTTAAAGACTATTTGTTTAATAACGCGCGTTTTTTACGGTTAACCGCCGGTCGAGAAAAACCTCATCCTTATTGGAGCACGGAAAACCAGATTCTTCTCCAGAAACAAACCCTGAGCCTTCATCATTTTCCTCATCGAAAAATAAAACAGAAAACACCGGTACTGATATTGCCGCCACAGGCAGGGAATCACTGCAATCTTGCCGATTTTGCCCCGGATCAGAGCCTCGTCAGAGTTTTTCAAAAGCACGGTTTTGATGTTTATGTTACGGAATGGCTTTCGGCCACTTACCATGACAAGGATTTAGGAATTGAAGACTACGTAAATTTAACCGATGATGCCGTAAACGCGATATGCAGGCAAACAGGTGC
>CAYYBK010000240.1:0-406 GCA_964470015.1 uncultured Syntrophales bacterium | reverse complement strand
GAGTGCGTTCATATTGTCGGTCAATGCCAGGGCGGATGGCAGGCGGCCATGTATAGCAGTCTGCATCCGGAAAAGATTAAAAGCCTGATCATTGCCGCCGCACCGATAGATTTGGAAGCGGACAGCTGCGCTATCACCGAATATGTTAAAATGCCTATCTCCTATTATCAGGCTCTCGTTTCCCTGGGGTTTGGCTTGATGGACGGGAAAATAATGGTTATGGGCTTTAAGAGTTTGCAGATAGATCAGCACTATCACTTAAAATACAAGCTGCTCTGGGATATGATTGAGAATAATGATGAAGACGGCATCCAACGATATCTAAGATTCGAAAATTGGTACGGCTATACACAAAAACTTCCCGGCCGTTTCTATCTGGAAGTTGTCAATGATTTATTCAAGAAAA
>CAYYBK010000239.1:0-3053 GCA_964470015.1 uncultured Syntrophales bacterium | reverse complement strand
GGTTTTTCCGAAGAAACTGGATTGTTCCTCGATTGTTCCTTCTCTGGCGCCGTTCCAAGTACTGTATGATTCCTTTTTGAAGCTGAAGCCGGAGCTGACTCCGGATTCCCATCCGCCCACAAAACCGCAGGCTGATTCCTTGAGCATTTCCGTGAAGCGAAGCTCGCGCTTGCTTTCGTCAATCCGGTATTTGGCGATATAGGTGAGTTTTTTCCTGGCAAGGAAAAATTTGCGCTCCGCAACAACATATTCCACGGTGACTAAACCGTTCTTTTCTGAAATATTGGCCTGGTGAGCGGCAAAAACCTGTTTTATCTCTTCCGGCAGTCCCATAATCCTCTCCTTTTTAGGTTGCAGTTTGCTGCAAATCAACGCAGCGTAATTTAAACTATTTTATAGTTTGGCGAAATATTATTATGTTACGGAAAAATGTCAACGCGGATATGCGATCAAATATTTTTCCAGCGAATGGGGAGAAGAATCCTCCCCTTGATCATTAATGCTGTCAGCATACTGCAGATTATTCTCTATCTCATTGCATATGATAAGACTATTTAATATAATTTAAATATTGGGTAAGGTTATTCCCGTCGTAAATTTTCCTGGTCGTTTGCTTCTTAACTGATTTTTTTATTTAAGGAGGCGTCATGTCTGCTCAGTTTAAATGCTTTTTGGCTTCACTGTCTGTCATTTTTCTTACCTCGTGCATGTGGGGTGCAACAACAGTTCCCGAAATATATTTAAGGCAGAACGATATGACGATGGAACTGAACAAGGATGCTTACGGCATAGAAGCGATAGCTGTTTCCGGAGACGGCAAATTTCTGCTGACCGGCGACAACGGCGCCTGGACAATGATGCAGGGCGGCTTCGGTTCCGGGAAATCATCCCTCCGACTCTGGGATCTGACGCAGGGAAGGCAGATTTCCAAATTGGATGCAAACACAACCATCATCTCTGTAGCCGTTTCGCCCGACGTTAAATCGGCATTGAGCGGCGGATTCGTGCCGGACGCCGGTCCGTTCGGCAAACGAACTTTTCCTCCGCTGCAGATATGGGATATTGAATCGGGCCGGCTGAAAAAAACGTTCCGTTCACTGGAAGGTTTTACCGGCACCGAATTCAACAGTGTGATTTTTTCCCGGGACGGTAAATATTTTCTGGCCACCGACTGGACAAGTATTTACATTTTTGACGCCCACAGCATGAATCTCATCAAGACCCTTACCCCGGAAAACTATGCTCCGCCACTGCGTACTCCCTATAAAAGCTTTGTTGCGGCATTCTCGCCTGACGGCAAATACGTTCTCTCCGGAGGCCCTGATGCGATTGTCCGCTTATGGGATGTAGCAAGCTGGAAAGAGGTTAAAACGTTTCTCGGGCATAAAGCAGGCATTTTGCATGGCGGGGTATGCTCCGTGGAATTTTCTCCCGACGGGAAATACGCTGTCACAAACGCCTATAACGACGGGAACGTCATTCTCTGGGATATTGAAAAAGGAGTCGAAGTCCGGCGGTTTTCTGATTTCCCGAGCTTGCTTGGTATGTATTTCATGGACCGCTCGCTTTCCTTTTCGCCTGACGGTAAATATGTTTTGGTCGTGGGCGACACCATCTGGGATGTACGGTCCGGCCAAATGGTGACCGATCTTCGCCATGCCTGGAAGGGGATCAAAATAGCCGGCCGGAATCCTGTTTCCGGTCAGTACCATCCGAACGGCAAATACGTGCTGATGACGATGGACGATGCCGCCGTGCGCATCTATGATGTAAAAACGGGGAATGAAGTTGCGGTCCTTATTGCTTTCGAAGACGGCGAATGGCTGACGATAACGCCGGAAGGATATTATAACTCCTCGGAAAAAGGAGCACGTCACCTCAGCGTTAACTTGGAGGGAACGTCGTACAGCGTGGAAAGATTCTATGATGTTTTTTACCGTCCGGACATTGTGGCGGCGAAACTGCGGGGGGAAGACATCAGTGATTTGATTACGATAACGATGCGGGATGTGATCAAGAATCCGCCTCCATTGGTCAAGATAAATCCCGTTGCGGCAATTCCTGGTTCGCCGAAAGTAAAAGTCTGCTACAATATAAAAAGCATGGGCGGCGGTATCGGCGAAGTAAGATTATTTCATAACGGAAAACTCATCGAATCGGACGGCTACTATAGGGAAGCGGCAAAGACGGCTATAGAAAAACCTCAACTTGCGACATTGGACAGCCGGGCAATTTATGCGGATATGAGAAGCGTAAAGATAAAGGATGGTGCAGCGCTAAGCAGCACTGTGGCCACCAGGGTAAAAGGGGAGGAGTTCAATGAGTGCAGGGAAGTAGATGCCGTAGCGGGAGAAAATGAAATAAGCATCGCCGCCTTCAACAAAGAAAATACGGTTCAGAGTTATCTGCAGACAGAAAAATTTACTTCCGCGTTAAAGCCTGATGATGCGCACCTTTACATCCTTTCCATCGGCATCGACCGTTATCGGGATAAGGCGATAGACCTCAAGTATGCGGTGAAAGATTCGCGTGATATTAAAGAAAAAATTATGCGGCAGGCGTCAAGCGTATATAAACCGGAAAATATCCACACCGAACTTCTGACGGACGGCAATGCTACCAAGTCTAATATAAAAGATAAAATAGCAGCGCTGGCGGCAAAGATAAAACCGGCGGACAGCTTCATCTTCTTTGCGGCGGGACATGGGGTACTTTTGCAAAATCAGTACTACATGCTTACCTGTGAATACGACGGAAGGGGAACCGATGCCAATCTAATCAGTTCCAATGAGATCGTGGATATATCCAAGAAAATAAAATCACTTTCCCAGTTGTTCATTTTCGACACCTGTCACGCCGGAGGAGTCGATTACCTGGTAACCGGATTGTATGATGCCCGGATGTCCGTACTGGCGAAAAAGATGGGGCTGCACATATACGCCTCGGCCAGCGGCAGGCAGGCCGCAATGGACGGATATAAGGGGAACGGATTATTCACCCACGTTTTGCTGGACGGCTTGAACAACAACAGGGCAGCGGATAAGAACAGAGAC
>CAYYBK010000238.1:0-3101 GCA_964470015.1 uncultured Syntrophales bacterium | reverse complement strand
AAAATCAAAATGGGGGGAAATGATGATTACATCGGAACAATGGGTGGAGAGACAATTAAGGATGAAGAAGAACATCCACATGGGGGGCGAACTTGTAGGGAGGGATCATCCGCAGATCATCCCGGGGCGGAACGTTATTGCGAAGACATATGACATGGCCCAGGATCCGAAGTACAAGGGTATTGTAACGGCAAAGTCACATTTGGACGGGCAGGAAGTCAACAGATGGTGCAATTTGCATTTTTCCGTGGAAGATCTGCTGGCGAAGCAGAAATCGACCCGCTGCGGCATTCACAATTGCGGTTTTTGCATACAACGCTGCATGGGGAACGACGGTTTTAACGCGCTCTACGTTGTCACCAAGGAGCTCGACGAAAAATATAACACCGACTACCACAAGCGATATCAGGAATACGTCAAATATTTCCAGAAGAACGATATAACATCGGCCCTGGCGCAGACAGACGTCAAGGGCGACCGGACCAAACGTCCCGGCCAGCAGAAAGATCCCGATTCCTATGTTCGGATGGTGGAGAAGAAGAAAGACGGCATTGTCGTCCGCGGTTCCAAGGCGCATATTACCATGGTTGCCTATTCGGACGAGGTTATCGTGCTGCCGACAAGAGTGATGACGGAGGAAGAGAAGGATTACGCCGTGGCGTTTGCGCTGCCGGCTGATCATCCGGGGTTGCATATCATCAATCGCGCCTCCTCGCCCCGTCCACGGAAAAAATTCAAGTCGCCGCTGGCGGAATGCGGGAGTTCCGATGCCGTGCTGGTTTTTGACGATGTCTTTGTTCCCTGGGAGAGAGTGTTCATGTGCGGTGAATACAGGGAAGCGGGACGCCTGGCGCTTTTGTTTGCCAATTATCACCGTCATGCCTATTGCGGCTGTAAGCCGGGGGTAACGGATGTCATCATGGGCTTCACCCAGTTGGTAGCCAAATACAGCGGCGTGGACAAGGCGCAGCACGTCAGACACGAATTGGCGGACCTTATTGCCGTTGCGGAACTGATTTACGCCGCGGGCATCGCCAGTTCCATAAATGCGGAGAAGTCCTCTTCGGGTGTAATGATTCCCAACGCGATTTACTCCAATGTCGGACGCCGCCTGGCGGGACAGAACATTTACCACGAACATGACGTGCTGGTGGCGATTGCCGGCGGGCTGCCGGCGACGCTGCCCTTCGAGGAAGAATTCATCAACGAAGATACGGCGCGTTTTTTGAACAAATACATGACCCGGAAAGAAGGAATTCTGTCGGAAGACATTCATCGGTGCTTCCGGAGCATCGGCGATTTGAGCTGCTCATCGTTCGGCGGTGTCTGGCAGATAGCCGGCGTGCACGGCGGCGGCTCGCCCATTATGGAGACGATAGCCATCCTGGCCAACTATGATTTACAGAAGAAAGAAGATATCGCCAAATATCTGGCCGGGATCAAGAATCCGGCGAAAAAAGAAACGGAAATTTTTGCCGGTGAAGAGGAAGATCTCAGTACGTTCAGAAAATCCGTAAATGCCAGGTAATTTATACAGTTAATTTTTACCCGGGATTAGGTTCTTAGATGATGCAAATTATTTTAATATATGCAGATAGAGAGGAGAAAGCGGTCAATGAGTAAGCCCAGTGTTAAAAAACCCTATGACGGATTGAAGGTTCTGGATTTCGGCAGAGCACTTGCTGCGCCGTATCTTACGCAGCTGCTTGCCGATATGGGGGCGACGGTATATAAAGTGGAAAAGGCCGGCAGAGGAGCCGATGAGCGGGGCTTCGAGCCCATCCACAAAAATCAGAGCGGCTATTTTATGATGCTCAACAGGGGTAAAAAATCCATTGCCCTTAATCTGAAGAAACCAGAGGCTGTGGCGATTGTCAAAGAGCTCGTAAAAAACATGGACATAGTCGTGCAAAACTTTAAACCCGGGGTTATGGACAAACTTGGCCTGGGATACGATGAATTGAAGAAAATAAATCCGCAGATTATCATGATTTCCATATCCATCTTCGGCGGTGAGGGGCCTAAATCCAAACTGCCGGGCTATGATATTATCGCCCAAGCGGCGAGTGGATTGATGTGGATGACCGGCAATAAAGATGCGGCGCCGATGCGCTCCGGGACTTCCATCGGAGACGTAAATTGCGGCACCCATGCCGGAACCGCCCTGGGCGGTGCTCTCTGGCACAGGATGAAGACAGGCGAGGGATCGCATATCGATCTGTCGCTGCGCGACTGCCTCTCATCCGTTATGGAAACGGCGTTCATGCGCTATACAATGACCGGTGGCAAGGATAGACCAATCAGATCCGGTAATCAGCATGCGACTATGGCTCCTTATGGCGTGTTCAACGGTCCCGAAAATGCTTATTTTGCCCTGGGCATTCTCAGTCCGGCCATCTGGGAGCGGTTCTGTAATCTGATCGGAAAACCGGAGCTTACCCATCATCCGGATTTCAGCGAAAGCGGTTCCCGGGCGAAAAATCTGGCGGCGACCATCAAACTTGTTGAAGACGGTCTCAAGTCTTTGGGTACCGTCGAAAATGTGCTGGCCAAAATGGCTCAATATGCCGTTCCCTGTGCCAAAGTTATGGACATTCATGATGTTGTAAATGATGAACAGTTTCTTCTAAGGAATATGCTGGTCGAAATTAATGACCCGATCTTTGGCCCCTTAAAAGTGCCCGGGGCACCTTTTATTTTCAAGGATATGGAAACCGGACCGCAAGGTCCCCCGCCGAAAATCGGCGAGCATACGGCGGAAATTCTCCAAGCGGAACTCGGTTATGATCAGCAAAAGATTGATGATCTCTGTGCGCAAAGTATTATTTTCAAAGAGATGATCATCAATTACAATAAATAGCATACGGGGAAGAATGCAAGATGGCCGGCGGCTGGCTTGTGATTCCTGAGATGTATTAAATAACGTTTTGAATGCTGCCGAAAGGAGATGGCAATGAAACCTGCCGTGATTATTGTTGACATGCTCAAAGATTCACTGGATATTGAACCGGGGCCTCCCCTTACGGCCTTTGCCCGTGCCATCTGTCCGCAGATCAACCGCCTGACGGAGTTTGCCCGAAGCCGGTCCATTCCGGTGATTT
>CAYYBK010000237.1:0-3138 GCA_964470015.1 uncultured Syntrophales bacterium | reverse complement strand
TTCGATCGTCAGATAGATTATGGAGAGAAATTCGGCGACTTTCGTTTCAAAGGTGTTTTGCTTGTCCAAAAACTTATTGAATCTTTCCTGGTAAAATCTGGTCAGACCCAGAGGGGGGATATTAAAATATTGACGCAGTTCTTTCTCATAGACATCAGTCAGGACTTTAAAGGTTTCTTGATCGATATTATCGAAATTGTAGGCTTCCGTATGCCGGCGGATTTTTCCCGCTTTTTCCAGAACATTTTTCTGCAGTTGGAAGCTTGCTTCCCAGCCGGATTTCGCCATTTTGAAAATTATTTCCGGTAAGGTGTTCATGGCTTTCATGGCGGTGGCGGCCGCTTCTGGTTCGCTCATGAGTTTGGAAAACGATTTCATCAGGTTTACATTTCTCTGCCACTGCTCAGCGAGGCGATTATTGCTGGCGGATTGTTTTTCTGCTTCCGCGAAATCCGGTTTCGGAATTGTCTTGGTTATGTTGGACCACACTTCCATCGAGGCCTTCAACCAGGGAGGGAATGGGAAATCGGATTCTTTATTTTGTTTGTTGTCTTCGGGCATAATTCACCTCGTAAAATTCATTTTTGGTTCCGTATAAATATTGTAAACTGCGCTGGTATTTAAGAAAAACAGGAAATTGGACGATAAAATAACCGGTAAAACTGGTTGCTTAGAGGAATGAGCCATAACTCGAGATCTCCGGAAGTATAGTCAAGCAAAGAAATTCCATTGCAACTGCTGGTTACTTTTTAATATTAAAAGCCATTTTTGTCAATGTCTATCGGCGGCGGTGCTGGTGCCGCCGCAAAATAAGTGCTGGACAGGCAGTAAAAAATTTGTAATTTTAATAAACAAATTGATCAACGGACGGCAACAGTTTGTTTGAAATAAAGGGGAATAGCGATGAAAAAAGAGAAAGTCGATCAAGCTCAGAGAATTACACCGGATAAACTGCTGGCGGTGATTGGTATATCGCCGGCGGACAACTTACAGGATTTTTCAACGGTAATTCCCTGGAAAAGCAAAATTGCCGGACTCCAGGTAAGAGGATTGTTCGGCTATCAAAAATTGCTCGATACAATCAGCAAAGACATCTCCGTATTTGGACCATGGGCGCTGGCTGCCGCCTGGCAAAGCAGCATTATGGATACCTTCATAACCGGTCCCATCAAGGCGCAGGCACGGATGGCGGTCGGTTCCGGCAGAAATCCCGATCTTCTTGCCGATATGAACGGCTGGATTTACAAAGGCTATACCCGTCTGCTCTATACCCTGACCGGTTTTTTCATTAAAGACGGTAAGTTTGACCGGGAAAAGGCGTTGCGGATATCAACGACGCCCCGGGGCAAGGATTTTCTGGTAAATTATGTTGAAGAATTTGCCCAGTTGGAGCATGCCTACGGCAATGTCGGCCTGAGCCGCCTGAGGGCAATGAAAGAGCTTTTGAAGTGTCTGCTCGTTCTGATTACGGAAACGCCGTTTGCCAGAGGCGAATTGCCTTTTGCCAAACTCAGTCCGGATGGGTCCCTCGCTACATCGTTTGATGATTATCTGGCGGAAAACAGGATCCGTTTGGAAAATCTGTTCCGGGAAAATGCTTTTGATATAAAAGAATATTCGGAAAGGGCAACAAGAGGAAAGATCGGCTACTCCGACTATGAATATGTCGAAGGAGCGCTGCTGCACCGTGTCAAATTACGTTATTATCCCCTGCCCAAAGGAATTAAACCGAACGGCAAGATCATATATATGTGCACTCCGTTGATTAATAAACCGGAGCTCTTTGATCTGGCTAAAGGTAAATCCGTCGTCGAGGGAATGCATCGGGAAGGTTATCAGATATATCTTGTCGATCATGGCGATCCCGGCTGGGAAGAAACGGAATTAGGTCTGGATTTTTACGGTAAAACATTGCACGACCATTTTTTGAACATCATTAAAAAACGACATCCCCGTGCGGAAATCTATGTAATGGCTTACTGTATGGGCGGAACGCTTGTTTTGCCTTATTTAGCGCGCCGGGCGGAGGAATTGCTTGCCGTCGGTAAACAGATGGATATCAAAAAAGTGGCACTGATGGCGGCGCCTGTGAAATTTGATGATAAGGAAAGCGGCCATAAGCCGATACGTTCGCTAATCAGAGCTAATTATGATCCGCTGCTCATGGGCGAACTTTTCGGTGCGGTTAATATCCCGCCGCAGGTGATTGAAGCAGGCATGAACGAAATTCAGCCGGGTGTTCAATACACCGTTGTTCTTGGCTTTTACGGCCGTGCTGAAATGTGGGATGCGATTGAAGATTCCGCGCCGTTCCTTTTCTGGCTGACTCACGGCACCAAATTTCCGGTAAAGGCCCATTGTCAGTGGATTCAGAATGTTTTCATCGAGAATCAAATTTATGAAGGGAAATATTGTCTTCCTTCTGCAATTCAGGCATTGGACAATAAACCGGTGGATATGGGAATCCTCAAAAAAGCGGGCGTCGTCCTTTTTGATTACAGAGGGAAAAGGGATCCCATTGCTCCGGCCGGTTCCTGCGTCGCCGCTGAAACATGGGGGCAGGTCGGTTCCGGCAACGTCGAGGTTCTCAGCCCCTGTTTGAACCGGACAATTGAAAAAAACATCGGGCATATTTTTGTTGTCAGCCGGAAACATCTTGCGGAATATCTCGAAATGGTTAATGCTTTTTACCGTTCCTGAATACTGGTGCAAGAAATGACATTTCGTTTGATGCCCCGCCTGATGCTGCGGAGAGCAAACGGCTTGCTTTGCGGCTGATTTTTTAAATGTATCAATATTCCCGGTATTTTATGTTACTTTCAGCAAATTACCCCAGTCCAGAGACCGGAATGTGTTTTGCAGAGAGTGATCATCGTTGACCATATGATGTTCCAGTTGCGGGAATATTTTTCCCGCAATACTTTTTACGGCATAAGGATCAACGATATTGTCATTTATTCCGTGATAAACAATAACCGGTAAGTTCAACTGACGATGTTTGGCCGGGCTGAATTCGGGAAGGTTCAGCGCCGGGGCCAGCAGAATCATTTTTTGCACGCGGTTTTCATATTCCAATGCGAATTGCGCAGCCATCAAACCGCCGTAACTTGATCCGACCAGAATAAAATTGCTTTTGGC
>CAYYBK010000236.1:0-3146 GCA_964470015.1 uncultured Syntrophales bacterium | reverse complement strand
GCATATTTTCGCGCGCCTGCAAATTTTTACCGTCATGAACACAGGTGCGCAGATTATTACCGATGAGCGCAATTGCCTCCAGGGAAAAGATTTCACTCATTGGAGAGGCATTCACGGAGGTGTAGGATTCAATGGCATGACACAGGGCATCCAGACCGGTATGAGCCGTCGGCTGAGGAGGAAGGCTTAACGTCAGTTCCGGATCCAGCAGCGCCAGTTCCGGATAAAGGTAGGGACTATTCATGCCTTCTTTTTTCTTTAGATTCCGGCGGACAAAAACAGCCGTAAAAGTAACTTCGCTGCCGGTGCCGGCGGTTGTAGGAACCATAATCTTCGCTAAACCGGGCTTGGCAACCTTATTCAATCCCAAATAATCAACCGCACCGCCTTTATTGGTGGCCAGCACGGCAATCGCCTTGGCTGTATCCATCGCACTGCCGCCGCCGATTCCAACGACGATGTCGCATTTGTTTTTAACCGCCACGGCGGCGCCTTCATCCGCCAATTCAATTCTCGGTTCCGGCTCAACTTTATCAAAAACCGTATACTTAATTCCCTCGGGAACAAGCAGATTGGCCACTACTTCCCCCAAACCGGCCTTAGCTAAGTTTTTATCAAGAACCACTAACGGATTTTTTGCATTCAGCGTCTGAATATGACCGGCCAAACCGTGAAAAGATTTATTGCCGAAAACTATCTTCTGCGCTCCTGTAAAAGCGAATGTCCTGTTCATATGTTAAACCCTCCATTGGTATGCAATCTGTTGCCAACCGTTGTATTTTTTCTGATCCAAAAATTATTTTCGCCCCATCAACACTTCTCTTCGGCAGTTCCTATGAGAACTGCCTGCTAAAGTCAAGTTGTTTTATGGCGTTCCGACCAACTCAGCTGCCGGCAGATGCCGCGAATGATTTTCACTTCCCGCGACGTAAGTCCCGTCCGGTTAAAATACCGCCGCAGATGCATCATCCAGTAATCGGGATTTTCCGGATGCAAAAATCCAATTTCCGCCAGCAGCTCTTTGATTTGTTTGTACATATTTTCCAATTCCTCCGTACACGCCCATTTTGCAGGCAGAGCTTCCGTTTCAGGCAACGTCGCCGTAAAAATTTCATAGCACATAATCATGACCGCATGGGAAAGATTGAGCGACTTGAAAGTACGGGAGGCAGGAATTGTGACAACCGCCTGGCAGTAACGCAATTCATTATTGGCCAGCCCTGTGTCTTCCGGACCGAAGAGCAGTGCCACTTTATTCTTCCGGGAAACAGCAGCGACGCTGTCCGCGATTTTCCAAGGCGTCTCAAAAGGACCGCGGGCCTTGCCTACACGGGAAGTCGTACCTACGATGTATTGAAAATCGGCAAGCGCGCTAGCAACGTCATCAAAATATTTTATATCCTCCAGCACGTCTGCCGCGAGATGCGTGGAACGCTTTAGCATCTCTTCCCGGTCTAAGGCCGCGGCACCGACAACGGTAATGCTGCCGATGCCCATATTTTTAGCGGCACGCGCGACAGCGCCGACATTTCCGGCATATTTAGGTCTCAATAAAACAATGCTGATATTTTTCCTGTTCGCCTGCTGATTCATCTGTTTACCTCCCGCGCATTAGTTTTATTCCAGGAAGTAAAGAAATGCACGGATAATTTTCATTTGCCTGCCCGCCGGCCTTTTGTTATTGATAACCATGAAAAATAAT
Organism: uncultured Syntrophales bacterium; assembly: GCA_964470015.1. Classification (GTDB taxonomy): domain Bacteria; phylum Desulfobacterota; class Syntrophia; order Syntrophales; family Smithellaceae; genus MVRV01. Next base: position 1,444 of record CAYYBK010000236.1, on the reverse strand, counting down.
ATGGAAGACTTTGCCGCGGCGGCAAAAAAACTCGGTATTGCATTGAATGCCGCTCAATTGCTGCAATTCGAAAGCTACCAGCAGGCGTTGCTTATGTGGAACGCCAAAATAAATTTGATTTCTGAAAAATCTGCTCAGGAAATCAAAAGAAGGCATTTTCTGGACTCCCTGACGGCGCTGCAATTCATCGCAAAAAAAACCTCCCGTATTGTGGACATCGGCTGCGGTGCGGGTTTTCCCGGAATTCCCTTAAAAATTGCCGCGCCGGATTTGGAGCTTTATCTGTTGGAAACAAACCGCAAAAAGGTTTCTTTTTTAAAACATATAATCCGCCTGATTAATCTGCACAGTACTTTTGTTTTACACGACCGGGTAGAAAACTCATTGAAAAACACTGCATGGAAAAACTTTTTCGATATCCTTATCTCCCGCGCTGCTTTCAAGCTCCCGGAAATGCTGTCTTACGGGGCTTTTTTTCTTGCACCCGGCGGCACGCTGATTGCTCTCAAGGGAATGGATATCGCAGATGAATTTTCTCAGGGAGCAACGGATGCACCCCTGTATGGATTTAATAAGTTATTTCAATATAATACAAACCAGGAAACAGTGGACATCCCCCGTAAAATTATTATTGGCAAAAAGACTTTTTAAGGTAAAAAACCCTTCTAAAAATGCCTTTTTTATGCTAGTGGTAACGGCAGCTTTTCCAAAAGAATTTCCCGGAAGACGCCCAATGAAATAATGAATAATATTATATGCATAGCAAATCAAAAAGGCGGGGTCGGTAAAACCACTACCGCGGTTAATTTATCTGCCTCATTGGCCGCCGCGGAAAAAAAAACTTTACTCATTGACGGCGATTCCCAGGGCAATACAACCAGCGGCATGGGAGTAGATCGCAGCAAGTCCCAGCATGCAAATCTCTACCATGCCATGATCGGCAACACGCCGCTGGAAAAGGTAATTTTTTCTACGCTCATACCGCAGCTGGATATAATTCCTGCCAACCAGGATTTAATTGGACTGGAAGTTGAATTTGTCAATGTCGAGGAAAGGGAGCTGCGCTTAAGACGCTTGCTGAAATCATTGGACAGGCATTATGAATTTATCGTGATTGACTGTCCACCATCTTTGGGAGTTATGACCGTCAATGCTCTTGTAGCGTCTGACTTTTTAATTATTCCCTTGCAATGTGAGTATTTCGCCATGGAAGGTTTGGGGTATCTGCTTAATACCGTAAAGCTTGTGAAGGCCCGATTAAATCCTCAGCTTTCCCTTGGCGGTATATTGCTGACAATGTTTGATGCCCGTAATTTACTGGCACATCGTGTCAGCGAAGATGTAAGAAAACATTTCGGCAACAAAGTTTTTAAAACGGTAATACCTCGTAATGTAAGGCTTTCCGAGAGTCCCAGTCATGGTTTACCGATAATTCTTTATGACA
>CAYYBK010000235.1:0-3198 GCA_964470015.1 uncultured Syntrophales bacterium | reverse complement strand
AAACTTTATCGATCTTCTCAAAAACTTTTTTCATGCAATCGCTGTAGCCGATCAGCTTGTCAAAGTTCTGCCTGTCCTTGAGGTGCTCTTTCAGCGTGATATTTTCATCACGCAGCTTGGCGAACGACATCGCCCGCTGAACGGACAATTTCACCAAATCCTCTTTAATCGGTTTGGTAATAAAGTCGAAAGCGCCCAGTTTCATCGACTCTACTGCTGAATTTACAGTACCGTGTCCGGTAATGATAATTACGATATTCTCGTTATTGCTTGTTTTAATATATTTGAGAAATTCCAGACCGTCGACGTTGGGCATTTTAAGGTCGGTGATGACTAAATCAAATTTATCTTCGAGAAACGCTTCGATTCCTTCCCGCCCGTCACAAACGGGTTTGATTTTATAGCCATCTTCTGTCAGTAGCTGGGTTAAAGTATCTCGATTCAGCTCATTATCTTCCGCGATAAGAATCCTGCCCTGTGCCATATTATTTCTCCTGTTTGTTGGTGCAAGCAGAAACGGACAACGGCTATTTCAATACAAAGCTAAAATTTTACCGGCAAAAAATTACTAAAAAATAATCACAAACGTCCGCAATTGTCAATTAATTTGCATAAACAGCGGAACCGGCAGGATGGAAGCAAAGACTTCATAAGGAAAAAAATCTGGCGAAAGAACAGCAACGGTCAGCGGGGGGAACAATAAATAACCGCTCCGCCAACTCAGAAAAAAGTTATCTTGAAATTTGGCGTGTTTTCGGAGGGGGCTGATTTTTTCTTGATCTTTTCATTTATCCGGACGGGAATCTGCGGCATTGCAAATTAAATCACCCGCACGCGCTTTGAGTACGGCAGAACGCGATTCCTCCTTATGAATTAACCCGATCAACGAAGCTTCATGAATCTTTTTTCTTCCTTTTTTTCATAGGTATCGGAATCGGGAGGATAAATAACAACTTCCCGATCATTTTTCATTTGAACGGATGTAGCGGCAAAAAGAATCGAATACCACAAGCCGATTTTTTCACCCCGATTATCCCGGACGGCAAAGCCAAATTGATTCTGCCCCATATCTTCCGCCTTCGCTTTCATATTTGTAACTAACTCCTTCAGAGCCGCCGGTGTCAGTTCGATTTTTTTCCATAAGCTGGATTCCAGTATATACTTTTTATTTAATCCGAGAATCGCATTGGGGTAGACATCAGAGCCGCTGATATAATAATCAAGATCGGCGCTGACTTGATAAGTATCGAAATAGTTCTTCACCGCTTCATCGGTTACGATACTGCCCCACATCGTGTTGACGGTGTTATTTACCGCCGCACAAGACATAAATGCGGCAACGGTAATCAGCATAAAAAATGTTTTTAGATTATTCAACAGTCATCCTCCCGGCGCAGCATGCAGGGCGGGCCGAAATAACGCCGCTCAGCATTCATAAAGTCAACCTTTACTAGGAAAATTTACCGCACACTGTTGCGAAAACCCGGCTGGCGGCACCCCCAGCGCCTGCAGCAATCTCGCCCAGTAATTTACCTGAGCCGCCGTGCTGGCCAGTATTACGATCTCCCGCTCCGTGAAGTTACTTTTCAGAGCTTCAATCAAAGCAGGAGGGAAAACTGGTGCGACTCCCGACATGATGCGGGCATATTCCAGCGCCAGTTTTTCCCGCCGGGAAAACGTGCTTATTTCTTCCTGCTTCATCCGGCCTTGCAAGAAAAGGAGTTCCGCCTCGGTGATTCCGTATTGGGCATAATCATAGCAATTCATATCGATGCAGAAAGGACAGGCAACAAGAAAAGAAGTTTGCAGGCGGACAAGTTTAAGTATCCGCTTATCCAAATTCCCATCCCGGTGCGCGACAAGAGCTTCCAGGACGCCGGAGCTGACCGCCGCTTTCGGATACCAGGCCAGAAGCCTGGCCGGTAAAAGATCACGTCCGGTTACCTTTCTGCTGATCCAGATACCGATTTTCAGATAGAATGGAATATTTTGCGGCGGCTTGATAAAAGCTTCCATGCTGCTTTCCCCTTTCAGATGAATATCATCCGAAACAGACGATTATTGCCCTAATAAACGCTTCATTTATTCTGCCGGAGCAAATCACGGATCTCGGTCAATAATTCCTGATCTTTAGTCGGAGGAACCGGAGTTGCGGCAACCTCTTCTTTTTTTATCCGCATTATCCAGCCCAGAAATTTAACGATGAAAATATACAAGGCCAGCGCAATAATGAAAAAATTAACCACCTCCCCGATGAACAAGCCGTAAGGAATTTCCTTGCCGCTGATTACCCATTTCCAGGTTAGGTATCCCTGCTCTCCGGGCAAAATAACACCGACAAACGGCATAATTATATGCTTGACCAGAGAATCCACTATTTTGCCGAATGCGGCGCCGATAATAACACCGATCGCCAGATCAACAACATTACCTTTCAGCGCGAAATTCTTGAATTCCTCAAGCATTGCCGACATTTGATTTTTCGCATTCATGCAGTTCTCCTTTCCTCATCCCGGCCGTCATTCTATCTTGGACATTTCTTCATAAATCAATAAATCGATTTTATCGAACAAATTGGCATATTGTTCCGCTTCCAGCAATCGCCTCATTTCCCAGCCGGTTTCGGTTTTCTTCTCAGTAATTACGGAAAGAACAAGTTCGCTTTCCTTCCAGGAAAGCCGGCTGACTTTCGCCATGCTCCTGGTTCGCCAATCCCCTTGGACAATATAATCGGTTTCCACCCGCTTGTTTACCTGATCGATTCTAACATTACTGCCCATTTTCTTTTCTTTAAATACCCGGACCGTCGCACGGAGGACGTATTTTTCCCGGGCTTCATATGTACGTCTGTATTCATCCGGCTGGGAAATAATAATTTCTCCAAACTTTGGAGCGCAGGATATCAAACTAAAAACCAAGATTATTGCTGATAAAAATAAGATGAAACTTTTTGAAGATATCATCGGAACCTGGCCGCTTGACATTAATACAATATCATTTGTTATTGCCGTTTACCCACCAGTCGCCCTTTTCCTTGAACCACCAGCTTGATGAATCCGTTTTGATAACTTCTCCGGCGAGCTTCTTTCCCGCATCGGTAAAGAGTCTTTTCATTGCATAGCTGATCCACTCTTCCGAATATTTATTGCCCAGATCGCCATATTCTTTCAATTGCAGGATGAACGCTATTTGATCGGC
>CAYYBK010000234.1:0-3227 GCA_964470015.1 uncultured Syntrophales bacterium | reverse complement strand
AATTATGGCTTTAGTTTTACCTTTTAGAGCGGTACGGCCCCGGCGTCAATATGCATCTCAAGTGGCATCGTTGCCCTACGATGTCATGACAAGGGGGGAAGCACAAAAAGCTGTCGGAAATGAGCCCCTAAGTTTCCTGCATGTTGAAAAATCGGAAATCGATGTTCCCGCCAATACCCGGGACAATGATCCGTCGATTTATGAAATGGCAAAACAGAACTTTGCTCAACTGCAAAGTAAGGGAATAATCTTTCAGGATGAATTCCCCGGCTTTTATATTTACCGTCAGCAGATGGTTGCACATGTGCAAACCGGAATCGTCGGTGTTTTTAGCGCGAAGGAATACGATGACGGCATTATTAAAAAACACGAGCTTACCAGGCAGGACAAGGAAGAAGACCGTATCAATCACGTCGACAAAGTCAATGCACAAACCGGTCCGGTATTCATAACGTATCAATCCCGTCCGGGATTAAATGCCTTGGTTGACCGTGTGACTGAAGGTATTCCCGAATATAATTTTACAGCGGAAGATGGTGTAATTCATACTGTTTGGCTGATTACGGACACTCAAAATATTAATGAAATAAGGAATGAGTTTTCCGGTGTAAATGCTCTTTACATTGCCGACGGGCACCACCGGGCGGCGGCCGCCTCATATGTTGCCCGGGCGAGACGGCGCCATGATCAGACACACGGTATCCAGGAATATGAAAAAGTGCTGGCTGTCTTTTTTCCTCATAATCAGTTGAGAATCATGGATTACAACCGGGCGGTTAGGGATTTGAACGGCTTAACCCCGCAGACATTCAAGGAAAAAATAAGTAGTTGCTTTACAATCACCAGCGGCTCCGGTGTGAAAGCGCCCCGGAAATTTCACGACTTCGGAATGTATCTGCAGGGGGAATGGTATAAACTGACGATCAAGGAAGGTGTTTACGATGATAGGGACCCGGTGGCGCGTTTGGATGCGGCAATTTTACAGGAACATCTGCTTGCTCCAATTTTAGGCATCCATAATCCGCGTACCGACGACCGGATTAAATTTATCGGCGGCATCCGCGGAATGGCGGAGTTGGAAAAATTGGTGGATCAGGAGGGATTTGCTGTTGCTTTTTCTGTTTATCCCACGACCATCGAGCAGGTAATGGGGGTTGCCGATGCAGGCGCCGTCATGCCGCCCAAGTCCACTTGGTTTGAACCGAAACTGCGCAGTGGCATCTTTGTCCATAAACTCAGCTGATGCCTTTCCCTGTCTGCAGGCGGGCGGTTTTGACAGCAGTCATATTAGCCGGAAGGCATGCTGCAATAGAATATCCGGTACAATAAATGCGTGTATGGATGAAGAAACTCTTGATACAATTCTGGACGGGCGGTTGCGTATCTTTCAGAGAAAAAACGGTTACCGTTTCTCACTGGATGCTGTCTTGCTTGCCCATTTTGTTTCTCTGAAATCCAAAGGCAGAGCAGTTGATTTGGGAACGGGCAGCGGAGTTATTCCCCTGATCCTGGCAGCAAGATTCCCGCAGGTATGCTGGACCGGCCTGGAAATCCAGGAAGAAATGGCTACGCGGGCGGAAAGAAGCATCAGACTCAACTGCCTGCAGGACCGTATAAGGATTGTTCAGGGCGACGCCCGCTGCATTAAAGATATTCTCCCGGCACATTCGTTTGATGCCGTGATTTTCAATCCACCCTACAGAAAAATCAACTCCGGTAAAATTAACCCCCTGGCGGAAAAAGCAATCGCCCGTCATGAGCTTCAGGGGTCCTTGGATGATTTTTTGCAGTCAGCAAAATATTTGCTCAAGCCGACCGGCCGCGTTTTTACAATTTATCCTGCTGAAAGACTGGCCGAGCTGGTGTTTGTCTTCCGGGCTTGTGATATAGAACCAAAAAGGATGAAATTTGTTTTTTCTGATGCCGAGTCCTTGGCGGAGTTCGTATTGGCCGAAGGCCGGCTGGGTTCTCGCGAGGAGCTGAAAGTCGAACCTCCGCTCATCATATACGGTAAGGATAGAATGTACACGCTGCAGATGCAAAATATTTTCAGCTGTCTTGCTTCTGCCGGCGGCGGCGAAGGCTGATTTCCGCTTGCATGACTCTTTTTATGATCGCGGCTAATTCGCTGTCGGCCAGCGATGACGCGCATTCGGCAATTATTTTTTTATCCCGGTCTTTCAATAATATTTTTTTTGCGGTGCCGGTTTCCCCAGCCGTGATCTGCCTGGTGTTTTTACTTATTTCATGATCTACGGCAAAACGGACTTCTCTGATGACTTCCTTGCCGGCGATCTTGTTGAACTTTTCGATGATTTCCTCTTTCATGAAGTGGAGTTGCTGAACCCAAACCGAAGAGGCGGCTTTTACAAAGAGAGTACCGTTTCTTAATCTTTCCGGTTTGGTTTGTGTGGCAATTTGCCTGCCCACGGCCTGCGGCCAGAGGCGCAAATCGGCATTTGCTTCGAACCTCGCTGCCAGGCCGCGCCTTTTTAAGGCGGCATATAAAATCTCACCTAATGGCTGCATTTGCAGATAGTTGTTTCTCCGACGCATAATCTTTTGTGGCACAGTTTGAAATTGACGTCAAGAAGGAGTTGCCGCTTATTTGGTTCTTGCCGTTTCCGCGGTGTTAAACTTTAGTATTACCGCTGATTGGAGGAATCACTTGCTGTCGAGAATTTTACGTAACCGTCCAGCGATTTCCCTGATGGTAAAAGGTTTTTGAATAAAACCGGCGCAGCCACGGCTGATAATCTTACCGGCCCGGCCGTTTAAGCTGTAACCGCTGGACAGCAAAACCTTGGCGTCAGGATTGATTTTTTTCAATTCGTCAAATACTTCTTCTCCGCTCATTTCGGGCATAACCATGTCCAAAATTATTAAATCAATTATTTCCTTCGATTTTCTGTATGTATCTATTGCGGCATAGCCCTGCTGCGCGGCGAGCACCGTGTAGCCTAAAGTTTTTAAAATATCACGGGCGACATTGATGATCAGCGATTCATCATCGATCAGTAGAATTGTTTCCGTGCCTTTGGGGATATCTGCCTGCCGTTCTTTTTCCTGTTCTCCAGATGTTTTGCGTGCTGATGCCGGCAGGTAGATATTGAATGTCGTACCATGTCCCTTTTCGGAATAGACATTAATAAATCCGCTGTGGTTTTTGATGATACCGTAAGCAGAAGCCAGTCCCAGTCCCGTTCCTCGCCCCATCTCTTTCGTGG
>CAYYBK010000233.1:0-3246 GCA_964470015.1 uncultured Syntrophales bacterium | reverse complement strand
AAATCTGGAAAACCAGCATGGCCTCTGACTAATCGTCCGTGTGACATGAACGGCGGGCGGCATCTTTTGCGCCGTCCGCCGGTAACATAATTAATACTATCCGGGACGGGAAATACCGCATAACATTCGCTTAAATAAAAAAGGCGAGAAAAGATGATTTTCCCGCCTTTTTTTATTTGCCTTTTTTGGCCCTGAAAATGAAATCAGCGATAACACCGCCTTATCTCGCCGGGATAAGCATTTCGTTCAAAACTCCAGATACCGCATCCTGCACACGCTGCACCGGAAGATTTTCCAGACACAAGCTGCGGCCGCTTCCCGCACAGCCTTTCTGATAGCAGGGGGAGCAGGATATTTCCGGCAGCACCACTTTGTTTTTTACACCGGGAGGCGCCCAGTCCCGCCAATCAGAAGGACCGTAGATCGTTACCGTCGGCGTGCCGACGGCGGCGGCAATATGCGCCGCGGCGCTGTCCACGCCGATATGCAGGCGGCTGCTCTTCAAAAGCGCCGGTATCTCCCGCAACAATGTCTTGCCGGCCAGATTGTAGGCCGGTGACGAAAAATTCCGCAACAGTTTTACCGCCCGTTCCCGCTCCGTTTCCGAACCGATGATGAGCGACGGCAGGCCGTATTGCTGCCAGATAAACGCAAGCAATTGCCGCCATTTTTCCTCTCCCCATTCTTTATACGCCCAGCGGGAGAAAGGATTGATGCTGACCCAGCCCTTACCGCCTTGAATTTTTTCCCCGGAAATTATTTCCCCGGCTCTCCGCTGGGTCTCCGGCGAAACGGTAATTTGCGGAACTGTGTTTTCCGCTTTGATTCCCAGTCCACGGATGATTTTCAATGACTGCCCGGCAGCCCCGAAAACCCGCTCCTTCTCGGGCGGCGGATCGACAACAAGGTGCGTGAATAAATGATTGCGCCGGAAAAGGCCGGGATAAAACAAAGCCGCTCTCATTTTTGCCCTGCTGAAAAAAGATGTAAAGGCGCCGCGATCGTCCGACCGCAAGTCGATGGCCAGATCAAGGCGTAACCGGCGCAACTCCCGAAGCAGGCAAAGTGCGGCCGGAAAATTTTTTTTCGTCTGAAAAACGCCCGCAATATACGGCTCATCCCAAAGAATATCCCCGTTGGGTTCCCTGGTCAGCACAAATAACTCCGCCTGTGGGAAAGCAGCTTTTACTGATCTGTAAGCAGGGATCCCCCAAACAACGTCACCGATATCGCCGAGCTGAATAACAAGAATTTTCTTCAGCGGAATTTCTATTTTATGCTGTTGTGCGACAATCATATTTCTGAAACGCCTGGTCCCGCCCGGCAAATCAATTGACTTGGTCATACCGGCAAAGACCGGTATGAGGTTCAACAGTTAATGTTGCGTAATAAATCCAGCCAGGGGTGTTTACCCCATTCCATTAAATCCCAAACGCTTTCTTTAATCAAGCTATCTTCAAACAATGCGGGGGCTGCAAAACATCAGCCCCCGATATTTTCCTCATTCCGCTTGCTAAGCCGTTTACAAAACGGCTTCGTTTTCCTGCGGCGTATATTCCGGAACTATTTCTTTTAACTTCTTCTTAATATTTTTATTATTATGGCTGTTCGCCTGCCGGATAAGTTCGTCGATTGCTTTATTCAATTTTTCTTTCGCCGCCGGAAGCGTGCAAGCGCCACTGAAATATCCATTGGAACGTAGAACCATAACCTTTTCATGCTTCGTCGGCAGGATATCCTCGCCCACCGTGATCAGCTCTTCGTAGAGCTTTTCCCCTTCCCGCAAACCGGTAAAAACGATTTTAATATCCACATCCGGCTCTTTTCCGGAGAGGCGGATCAAATCGCGGGCCATATCGGCGATTTTTACCGGGGTTCCCATTTTCAGAATAAATATTTCTCCGCCTTCGCCCATGGCCCCCGCCTGCAGGATCAGCTGGGATGCCTCCGGAATGGTCATAAAATACCTGTTTACTTCCGGATGCGTAACAGTCACGGGCCCGCCCTGTTCAATCTGCCGCCGGAAAAGGGGAATTACCGAACCCGAAGAACCGACAACATTGCCGAACCTCACGGCCATAAATTTCGTGCCGTTTCCCTGCAGCGACTGCATGATAAGTTCAGTAATCCGTTTGCTGGTCCCCATTACATTGGTCGGGCGTACGGCTTTATCCGTGGAAACAAGGACAAATCTTTCCACACCGTAACGAAGCGATGTTTCCATTACCATCCGGCTGCCCAGGATATTATTGAACACCGCCTCCCAGGGATTTTTTTCCAGCATCGGCACATGCTTATATGCGGCGGCATGAAATACCACCTGCGGTTTATATTTTTTAAAAATATCATCCAGGAGATGTTGATTCTGCACGTGACCGAGAATCGCCGTATAGTGCTGGAAATATTTTTCATTTTGCAGCTCTGTCTGTATTTTAAACAGATTTTCTTCGCTCGCATCCAGCATGATAACAAAACTGGGCTGGAATTTGATCACCTGCCGGCAAAGCTCCGAACCAATCGAACCACCGCAACCGGTAATGAGCACCGTCTTCCCGTCCAGATAATGGCGAATCACGGAAAAATCCAGACTAACCGGCGGCCGCCCTAAAAGATCTTCGTAGCTGATATCCCGCAGAACTTTGACGCTTACCTTACCATCAATCAATTCGCCAATGCCCGGAACAATTTTATAGGAAACATCGCAATTACGGCAGTATTCGACGATACGGCGAATCTGTTCACCGGTCGCCGAGGGAACGGCAATAAGGATCTCCTCCACTTCCTCATTTTCCAGAACCTGCGCCAGATGCACCACATCCCCTATCACGGTTACGCCGTGAATCGATCTTCCCCTTTTTTCCGGATCGTCATCAATAAATCCGACAACTTTATAGTGCAATTGATAATTTTCGATAATTTCCCGCAGTATTTTTTCGCCGGCATCACCGGCACCGATAATCAGCACTTTCTTCGAATGAATTTTCGGAAAGGAATCAGCTGGTTTACGGACATCACCATAATAGCTGAAGTAGGTGCGGATCGTCATACGGAGACCGCCGATCAGAAGAAAAGTCAAAACACCGTCAATGACGAAAACGGCTCGCGAATAACCTTCAAAACGATTCAGGAGGAACATGATGACGATGATAATTATGGAAGATAAAAATGTCGCCTGCGCAAAGAGCCAGAAATCCCGGACACTGGTGTAACGCCACATGCCCTTATATGACCCGCAGAAAAGAAATA
>CAYYBK010000232.1:0-3271 GCA_964470015.1 uncultured Syntrophales bacterium | reverse complement strand
TTCACCATTTTGATTACGCCGGGGGGAAGTTCATCGCTGGCTTTGATTTTTTCCAACTTTTCCTCAAAACGCGCCTGAACAAAATCAATTTTTCTTTCTAAGGCGGAAAGCAGATTATTCAGTTTTTCTTCGGCGCCGTCGTTTTCCGCAATGGTAATATCTTTCCAATATGTAAAGGGTATCACCGTCCATATTTCCTTCGTGATTACGTCGCCTTTTTTCAGAAGGGTTTTCTTTTTGGCATCAACAATCTTTGCCGCCGCCGTTTTACCGATAACAAGCTTCGTGATATCTTTTCTAAATGTTTCCGTAAGAATGCGAATTTCATCGTCTCTATCTTTGGTTAAACGTTCAATGGCATCCGCCTCAATCGCCTGCGACCGTAAATCCCTTTCCGCACCTTTTCTGGTAAAAATCTTGACATCGATGACTGTTCCTTCCACACCGGGAGGTACGCGTAAGGATGTATCACGAACATCGCTGGCCTTTTCTCCGAAAATCGCCCTTAAAAGCTTTTCTTCAGCAGACAGCTGCGTCTCTCCTTTGGGAGTAATCTTGCCAACAAGGATATCTCCCGGTTTTACCGAGACACCTATCCGCATAATGCCGCTTTCGTCCAGATTCTTCAGTGATTCTTCGCCTACATTAGGGATATCCCGTGTAATTTCTTCTTTGCCCAGTTTGGTGTCTCGGGCCATTGTTTCAAATTCTTCAATGTGAATCGACGTGTAAACGTCTTCTTTCACAATACGTTCGCTGACCAGTATGGAATCTTCATAGTTGTAGCCGCCCCAGGACATGAACGCAACCATCACATTACGCCCAAGCGCCAATTCACCATTGTCGGTTGCCGGACCATCAGCAAGAATGTCTTTTTTGTGAACGCGATCTCCAATATCAACAATTGGTTTCTGATTGAAGCATGTATCTTGATTCGACCGCTGATATTTAGCCAATGTATAGATATCCACGCCCGTATCGATACCGTCTTCTTCGGGGCGATCCGCTTTTACTATTATTCTCGAAGCATCGACACTTTCTACAACACCGGATCTTCTTGCCGCCAAAACGGCTCCCGAATCACGGGCTACCACGGCCTCTATACCCGTACCGACCACAGGCACCTCGGGGCACATGAGCGGAACAGCCTGCCGCTGCATGTTGGATCCCATCAAAGCGCGGTTGGCGTCATCGTGCTCCAGAAAAGGAATCAGCGCCGCCGCAACGGAAACAAGCTGATTGGGAGATACATCCATCAGTTTAATGTCTTCGGGTACAACGGAAATAAAATCGTCTCCTTTTCTTACGGAGATCAACTCTTCAACAAACTTGCCGTTCTTATCCAAAGGACGGTCGGAAGGCGCAATGATTTGGTTTTCTTCTTCGATGGCGGTCATGAAACGGACCTCATCCTTAACGCGGCCGTTGTCCACCATCTTATAAGGAGTTTCAATGAATCCGAACTCATTGACACGCGCATATGTACTCAAAGAAACAATCAAACCGATATTCGGACCTTCCGGCGTTTCCACCGGACAAATTCGGCCATAATGGGTATTATGAACATCGCGAACTTCAAAGCCCGCCCGTTCTCGCGTTAACCCGCCGGGGCCCAATGCCGATAACCGCCTTTTGTGGGTAATCTCAGACAGAGGGTTAGTCTGGTCCATAAACTGGGAAAGCTGGCTGGAGCCATAAAATTCGTTGACAACGGCAGAAACCGGCTTTGCATTAATTAAGTCGTGCGGCATCATTGTCTCGATGTCCTGCAAACTCATTTTTTCTTTAATCGCGCGTTCCATGCGAACCAGGCCGATACGATACTGATTTTCGATCAGTTCACCAACCGAACGTACGCGCCGGTTGCCCAAATGATCAATATCATCTACGCTGCATTCGCCGACGCCGTTCTTCAAATCAATAAGATACTTGACAGCCGCCAGAATATCATCGTTGCGTAAAACGGTAACGTTTGTCGGCACATTCAAGCGCAGCTTGTAATTCATTTTGGCACGACCGACATCAGACAGATCATAAGTTTCCGCTTCGAAAAAAAGGCTCTTGAAAAATTTTGTTGCCGTTTCCGGAGTCGGCGGATTGCTTGGCCGTAACCGGCGATAAATTTCCAGGACAGCTTCTTCACCGGAATCGATTTTGTCCATGAGCAGGGTATCGCGAATGGAAGCATTATCCAAATCTTCATCAAGATGGATAAATTTCAACTCGGTAATACCTTTTTCCCGGGCAATATCCAAACCATTGAGCGGTAATTCCTCATTGCAACGGAAAATAATATCTCCTGTTTTTGGATCGCGGATGTCGGAAGAAAGAACCTTTCCACCAAGATCTGCTTCCTTTAAAGGAATGCGTTTTATACCGGCATCAATCACCCGTTTTAAAAGAGGTTTGGTTAATTTACGCCCTTTTTTGACGATCGTCTCCGAACTTTTTGGATCTTTGATGTCTTCCGGCGCTTTTTGACCGGCTAAAGACTCATCAACGGCGAAGTAAAGCTTTTCTCCTTCGACGGTTATTCTTTCAATGTTGTAAAAATAATTCAGTATAAATTCCGTCGAATTGCCCATGGCCTTAAGCAAAATAGTCACAGGCATTTTACGGCGGCGGTCAATTCGCACATAAAGAAGGTCTTTGGAATCAAATTCCAAATCCAGCCAGGACCCCCTAATGGGAATGACCCGCGCCGAATAAATCAATTTACCACTGGCAACAGTTTTGCCTTTATCATGGTCAAAAAAGATGCCGGGCGAGCGGTGCAGCTGGCTGACTATCACCCGCTCCGTCCCGTTGACAATAAAGGTGCCGTTTTCCGTCATCAACGGAATTTCGCCGAAGTAAATTTCCTGTTCCTTGATATCACGTATGGGCTTTGTTTCGGTCGTTTCCCGACCGGTCTTGCCATCGGCAAGACGATCGGTATCAAAAACAACCAGCCTGACGACGATTTTCAAAGGAGCCGCATAGGTCATGCCTTTTTGAATACATTCCTTTACATCATACCGGACATCACCAATTTTATAGCTCACGAATTCCAGGGAGCATTTCCCGCTGAAATCCGAAATGGGAAAAACACTGTTGAAAGCCCCCTGCAGACCGAAGTTGCCCCTCTTCGCCGGCGGCAAATCCTTCTGGAGAAATTTCTCGTAAGAATGTGTCTGAATCTCAATTAAATTGGGTATATCAAGTGCTTTTTTTACCCGGCCAAAATTTTTTCTAAAATTGCCAATAGAATCCTTAAAATAATATATACGTA
>CAYYBK010000231.1:0-3273 GCA_964470015.1 uncultured Syntrophales bacterium | reverse complement strand
GATGGGACTCGAACCCGCAACCTGCTGATTACAAATCAGCTGCTCTACCGATTGAGCTACGCCAGCAAAACTTCCCGACCGATTCATTTTTAATATCAAGCATTTGCGATTTTGAACGCAAAAAAACAATAGCACACCTCTGTGCGAATTGCTGACTCTAATTTTTATAATTGTGTTTGTCAAGTAAATTTTTAAATTTTTAATAAGGATGCGGCCCCTTACTGATCATTGATATTGCTGGAAGGCACAAGCTAGTCCCTATCGCCAAAATAATCTGCCGAAAATATATAAATTTCTGTTTCCTGATCAATCCATGATTGCGGCGGCAAACCGGCTTTATAACAGGTTTCCTGGAGAAATGTTTCTCTGTCCCAACCATATTCGATGGCTACCTGGGGCAGCAGCAGCCCGGAATTATATCCGCTAATAATATAGAGTCCGTGTTTTCCTACTTCAATTTCGTCAATATTATTTATCCGCTGCAAAGGGCTGAGTACCGAAATTTCAAATGATAAATCCTTAAGCTCGTCATCTTTCAACGCCGGGAAACGCGGATCGTGAAAAGCTGCAGCCACGGCCATTTCTTCTATAGTTTCCCAAAGCGGTTTCACCGCCTTGATATAACCAATACAGCCCCTTAGATGGCCTCTTTTTTTCAGGGTAACAAAAGCGCCTCTTTTTTCTTTGAGCACGGCGGACGTTATTTCCACTTTTGGCGGAACTTTATTTTTTAGTTTAGCATTAATTATGCTTTTGGCAATATCCAGCAAAACGGCCTTATCTTTTGCGGTTAATTCCATTTTTCGTGCATCTCCCTGATTATTTATAACAAATCGCCGCCGTATATCCGACTACGGAGTTTTTATCACCGGTGACATCCCCGGAATTGGCATATTTCAATACCTGTACTTTCGCTGCCCCCAAACGTTTCGCTGTAAGCAGTGCCACCACCATCGGACCGCCGCCGCAAGCTTCACAAATATCACTGTCCAGGCTTCCCAAAAGTCCGGCGGCGTCAGCACTTTGCAAGTACTTCAAAACCATAGCATCCAGCTGCAATGCCCGATTGTAGTCGTGAAAATGAGACAAATCGGAGCTCCCAACAATCAATAGCTTTTTACCATGCGCTGCGCGATAAATTGCATCAGCCAGATCGTAACATGTATCCGCATTTTGGTCCCCCATCACCAGCGGGACAAAAGAAAATTCACCCAATGCAACCTTCAAAAAAGGAAGCTGTATTTCCAGTGCATGTTCCTGTGCATGAGCCAATGGCATTTCTTCCACCGTTTTGCTGAAAGATTTGATTGCCATAGCCAAATCAGCGGCAATCGGTATCACTCCCAAGGGAGTTTCATAGCCGCCCACGCCGAACACTGATACGCCGCGAAAAGCCACTCTGTGACTTGGTCCTACAACCACAACAGCGTCATATTGTTTACCGCAAATAAGTTTATAAGCATGTGCGGCCACCTGTCCGGAATAAACATAACCGGCATGCGGTGCAATAATTCCCGTTATTTCTTCCGTTAATTTCAAATCCGGCACGCGGGCAAAATATTTTTCAATATCCTCCCGCAAAACGGCGGGATCACCCGGATACCAGGACCCGGCTATTACCGACCGGCGAAGCGTGTCCATAAGGCACCTCATATTTTATCTATAATGCCAGATCGTCCCCTGTGGCGTATCCAAGACTTCAACATTCATTGCTGCCAAACGGGTGCGCAAAACATCTGCCTCCTGCCAATTGTGCTCCTTGCGGGCAGCTTCCCTTCGCTCCAGCAGCGCAAGTATATCTGCGGAGGCGGGTGGCATTGCAAAATTCATTACTCCAATAATCTCATCGATGCTTTTCAGCGCCGTCAGTATTTCCCGGCTATTGTCTTTATTTATCATTCCCTGGCTCAAAGGAGAGTTTATTTTGCCGATAAAGTCAAAAAGCGCCGCAAGTGCTCCGGCAATATTCAAGTCATCTTCGATGGCAGCAATAAAATCGTTTTTAAGATCATATATAAGTTGATTAACCTCGGCATAACCATTTCCGCCTGCAGAAACGGCGGAAAGCCTGCAAATGAACATGTCCAGCTTTCTCATATTGTTCCGGGAAGCATCCAGCGCTTCTTCAGAATAATTAAGCGGCTTGCGATAATGCTGCCCCAGCAGGAAAAACCGCACATCCCTGCCCCGGTAGCCTTTTGCCGCTAATTGCGACAACGGCAAGGAATTATTCAGGGAACGGGACATCTTTCTGCCCCCGACCATAACCAGTTCGGTATTAAGCCAGCAGCTGGCGCCGTTCT
This sequence comes from uncultured Syntrophales bacterium, assembly GCA_964470015.1. Taxonomy (GTDB): domain Bacteria; phylum Desulfobacterota; class Syntrophia; order Syntrophales; family Smithellaceae; genus MVRV01. The sequence continues at coordinate 970 of CAYYBK010000231.1, read as the reverse complement.
TCCCGGAAAGGGCCTTGTTGATCGCCAGAATATTTTCGCAATGGGGAAAAACTTCATCTACACCGCTAACATGGATATCGTAAAAAGCCCCCAAATATTTGCTGGAGATTGCAGCGCATTCCAAATGCCAGCCCGGTCGGACATTGCCCCATTTTGTTTTAAAATATATTCCTCTTTTTAGTTCCGCCAGATTTGCTCTTTTTAAAAGAGCAAAATCCATCGGGTTGTCTTTTTCATAATCATCCGCATCAATTGTTTTTGCCTGCCTGGTCTTGCGCAAATTCACATTGGAAAGAAGTCCGTAATCCGTCAATCTGGAGATGTCATAATAAACAGAATGCAGTTTTTCGTATGCATAGTTCTTATCAATCAATTTTCCAACAATTCTCAGCATTTCATCAATATTTTCGGATGATTTGACGTAAACATTGTCACTCCGAACATTTAAAGACTCCATATCCTGCAAAAATAAGCGCAGATATTTTTCTGTATAAGAGGAAAGTTCGCTGCCTTCTTTTTCCGAACCTTTTATGGATTTATCCGTCAGATCAACGGCATCCACTATATGATTGACCGAGTAACCCTGATATATTAAATAGCGATGAAGCAAATCGGACACAACCAGCCGGCGGTAATTACCAAGGTGCGGCGCATCATGGATGGTGGGTCCGCAGGTACGCATAAGAACTTCTCCGGATTTGACCGGTTTGAATAATGTTTTTTGGCGCTGTAAGGTATCGTATAGACAGAGATTCGACGCTTCCTCCTTGACGGTAAACAATTCCGTGCTTAAATACCGTTCTCCGCTGTCCGGAAATATTACAACTATAAGTCCTTCCTGCATCTGCATCGCTTTTTGAGCGGCAACGAACATCGCCGCCCCGGAACTCATGCCGGCCAGAAGCCCCTCTTCCCTTGCAAGCCGGCGGGCCATGGAAAAAGCATCCTCGTCCAGAATATTTACCTTTTC
>CAYYBK010000230.1:0-3296 GCA_964470015.1 uncultured Syntrophales bacterium | reverse complement strand
GAATGGCGGCAAAACAGACCCGTGGGATCATGTGGAAAGCGCGATGGGATTGAGCATTGCCGGTTATCATCGCGAGGCGGAGCGGGCTTATCAGTGGCTCTGCCGTTCACAGCTGCCGGACGGCAGCTGGTGGTCGGGGGTGAAAGATGGGGCGGTCATCGATTTTACGAGAGAAACGAATTTTGCATCCTATATCGCCGTCGGCGTATATCATCATTACTTGATCACCGCTGATTTGAATTTTTTGCAATCCATGTGGCCGACGATCAGCAAAAGCATCCGGTATGCACTGAGTATGCAGGCGCGAGATGGGCAGATTTACTGGGCGAAAAACAAAAACGATGTTGTCGATGCAATGGCCCTGCTTACCGGATGCAGCTCCATTTATATGAGCATAAAATGCGCATTGGCCATAGCCGGCATCATCGGGGAAAAAAGGCCGCGTTGGGAAAAGGCGAAAGAACTGCTGGGAGATGCGATTCTTAATAAACCTAATTTATTCAATATGATTAAATCACGTTTTTCCATGGATTGGTACTATCCCGTTTTATGCGGGGCTGTCGGCGGCGAAACGGCGCAAAGGAGAATTGACAGATACTGGGAAAAATTTGTCGTGCCGGAATGGGGTGTGCGCTGCGTTTCCGATCGGCCCTGGACGACCATGGCCGAGACCGCCGAATTAGTGCTGACGCTTGCCGCCATCGGCGACTTGACCCGGGCGAGAATGGTTTTCAGCTGGTTGACGGATAAAAGGTACAGCGACGGATCTTTTTGGATGGGTGTTACGTTTCCCGATGGCGTAATCTGGCCTGAAGAGAAAACAGGCTGGACAGCGGCGGCGGTGCTGCTGGCCTGGGATGCCTTAAATGAAACGACGCCAGGGGCTAAATTATTCCATCATTGCTTTTGGGCGGATAAGAAATGAGAAAAGACCACCGGCCCTATTATCTTAAGTGCTTCTACAACAAATTTCAAAAATGGTATGCGCATCACTTCCTGGCGCCGCAATGCGATTATTTCGGCCGGGGTCTGCATTTTATGAAACCGTGGCAGGTAGAAATGTTTGGCGGTCCGATCTCACTGGGAGATTATACTACGCTGATTGCTGCACCCGATAAGAAGATCCGTCTGACTGTCTGGTCGCAGCACAAAGGTTCGGGGAAGATTGATGTCGGCCGCTGGTGTCTTCTTTGCCCCGGTACGCGGATTATGTCGGCAACAGCGGTAAGTATCGGTGACGGTTGCATGTTTGCCCAGGACGCCTGCATTACAGATTCCGACTGGCACGATTTGTATGACCGCAGCATCTCGATAGGCAACACCGCGGCCGTAAATATAGGCAATAACGTCTGGATCGGCGACAGCGTCATTGTCAACAAAGGGGTGCGGATCGGCGACAATGCTGTAATCGGTGCCGGTTCGATAGTCGTGAAGGATGTGCCCGCCAACGCCGTCGCCGCCGGCAATCCCGCCGCTGTGGTTAAATACCTCGATCCGGCAATACCGCTGAAGTCCAGAAGCGAGTGGTTTAGAAATCCGGCGCAGCTGGCTGCTGATTTTGAAGAGATCGACCGTACTAATATGGCGGGAAATACTTTATTGGGCTGGTTGAGATTTTTATTATTTCCCCGTCAAGGAGATTGACCCTTGCGTATCGCCGTCATCGCCGCACCATATCCTTTGGAAGAAATCCCGTCACCGCCTTTAGGCATAACTTATGTTGCCGCTGCTTTTGCTGCTGCCGGCGCGGAAGTACGGATATTTGATTATATCGTTTCCTCATATTCCCGGGAAAAACTGGCGCAGCAACTGGCGGAATTTCAGCCGGACGCCGTAGGTACCGGGTCGGTCACGATGAATTTTTATGAAGCGGAGCAGATTCTTCGCGATGCAAAGGGCTGCAATTCTGAAATCATTACCATAATGGGTGGCCCCCACGTATCATTTACGGCGGAAAACACCCTACGCCTTTATCCGGAAATAGATTTGATTGTCGTGGGCGAAGCGGAAGAAACGATCAGGGAGTTGACGCCCCTCTTGCCGGAAAAGGACAAGTGGCGGGATGTAAAGGGCATCGTTTACCGTCAAGACGGAAAAATCGTATTTACTGGCAAAAGGAATTTTATTGAAGATTTAGATAAAATTGCCCTGCCGGCGCGTCATTTGCTGCCTGTTTCACGTTACCGCGCGCTGGGGTTTCCGGTCAGCATGATTACTGGTCGTGGTTGCCCTCATGCCTGTATTTTTTGTCTGGGGCGTAAAATGGTCGGGGCGAAAATACGCCGCCGCAAAATAAAAAATGTTCTTGATGAAATGGAAGAGATCACGCTTCTCGGTTTTGACCGGATTAACATCGCCGACGATCTTTTCGCCGTGGATAACAAGCGGGTTATGCAGCTTTGTGCGGGAATCAGGGCGCGAGGCTTAAAGTTAAGCTGGAGCGCTTTTGCGCGCGTAGATACGGTAGATCAGGAAATGCTCGATGATATGGCATCGTCCGGCTGCGACAGCGTCAGCTTTGGCGTGGAGACTGGGAATCAGGAAATGCTCGAAAGAATCAAGAAGGGAATAACTCTCGAACAGGTGCGCCGGGCGGTGCAAATGTGCCGGCAGGCGGGAATGATCGCCCATGCCTCTTTCATCGTAGGATTGCCCGGTGAAACAAGGGAAACCCTGGCCCAGACGGCGCAATTTGCCCGGAGTCTTGATATTGTCTACGGATACCATTTTTTGGCGCCGTTTCCGGGCACCACCGTGCGGGGGAAAATACATCGCTATGATTTGCAAATATTAACGGACGACTGGGCAAAATACGACGCCAATGAAGCCATTGTCCGGACAGCGGCATTGACACCGCAGGATCTTCGTGATTTTGTTGCCCGGTACGATGAAGAGATGGAGAGAGAATGGCGCAAAATATTGGATGGTTATAAGAACAGCACTAATGAACCGCTGGAAAATATGCGTGTAGAGAGTCACTGGAAACTTCATTTGGGTTATCGGATTCTTAAAGACGATCTCATCGAAAAATGCGGTTTTGTCGATTCTTTCCTGTCTCAGAATTCGCCGCAGAAAGCGTTTACGGAAGTATGTCGCCGCATAACGACCGTCACGGGTGCTGATGAAGCAATTGTCGATAAGACAATAAATCATTATATCAAAAAGGGCTATATCCAGATGAATGTCTCCGACCGGGGATGTCTTTATTCCTGGGCCTTTTCTTAATAAATCTGCCTCCCCTGCAATTTTAAAGTACTTGCAAGAGAGAGCTGTGTCTTGATGCCAGATGAGCCTCC
>CAYYBK010000229.1:840-3310 GCA_964470015.1 uncultured Syntrophales bacterium | reverse complement strand
TGATGCGGTAATACAAACCGATCTAAATAACCTTAAAAAGGAGACTGATTATGTCCACCGCGACAAGTTACGTTCCAGACTGGCTGGAAAAAAGGGCGCAGCTATCGCCGGATAAAGTAGCACTGATCGATGCGGATACGAAAGAAAAATTTACGTACGCAAGATGGAATAAAAACGCTAATCAGACCGCTCGTTATTTAAAGTCGCTCGGAGTTAAAAAGGGAGATCGCATCGCCGTACTGGCCGCCAATTGCATTGAATATCTGGATATATGGTTTTCCTGCAACAAACTCGGTTCCATCATGCAAAACCTCAACTGGCGACTAACATCCCTGGAGCTAAAAGGAATTATAACCGACGCGTCCCCCAACATCTTAATTTATTCCAGCGACTTTGCCGGAATCGTTGCCGGCATCCAAAAGGATATTCGTTGCGTCAAGCAATGGATCGCGCTTGGTAAAAAGGCAACGGCAACGGACGAATCTTTTTCTGCAAAGAGCAATTTCCCGACGACTTCTTTACCAAAGGTAGAAATAGACCAGGATGATCCATGGGTTATCTGTTACACGGGAGGTACTACCGGTCTGCCCAAAGGAGCCCTGCTCACGTTTCGGGCAATCAATGCCAATGCCGTCAATACGGTCATGTCCTGGGAATTGGATTGTAATGATATTGCCATCCTGAACGCGCCTCTTTTCCATACCGGCGGCTTGAACGTATTCACCGCCCCTTTGATTCAAGCCGGCGGTACAAGCATAGTTTGTAAAGGTTTCAGCGTGGATCAGACGTTTGATTTGATAAACAACTGGAACGTAACATTATTTTTCGGCGTTCCAACCATGTTTATCTCGATGCAGCAGCACAAAGATTGGAGTAACGTGGATTTTTCCCGGTGCAAACTTGTTATTATCGGCGGCGCCCCTGCTCCGCTTGATGTTTTTGAACGATTCTGGGCCAAAGGTATTGATTTTAAAACCGGTTACGGCTTAACCGAGGCCGGGCCGAATACATTCTGGCTGCCCAAGGCCGATGTGCGCAGAAAGCCCGGCTACGTGGGAATCCCTTTGTTCCATATCGACGTAAAACTTGTTGACGAACAGGGCCGGGAGGTAGGAACTAACGAAGTAGGTGAAATTATTATCAAAGGCGATCACATCTGTTCCGGATACTGGAATAATTGGGACGCGACAAAAAAGACTATTGTTGACGGATGGCTGCACACCGGTGATCTGGGCATGAAAGATGAGGAGGGCTATTTTAAAATAGTGGACCGGTTGAAAGATATGATCATCTCCGGCGGAGAAAATATTTATCCGGCGGAAATTGAGAGTGTAATATTCAGCCGCGACGGTGTTGCCGAAGTAACTGTCGTAGGCGTTCCCGATCCCAAATGGGGCGAAGTCGGGTGCGCCGTAATCGTCGCCAAAGACCCGCTACTCACCGAAGAGATGATTAAAGAACACTGCCGGGAAAGGCTGGCCAAATACAAAATACCAAAGTATTTCAAGTTTGTTAAAGAAATACCCAAAACCGGACCGGGTAAAATCGATAAAAAAGCCGTAAAAATAAATATCATGGAAGTATTGGGAATTAAGCATTAAGGGCGCTCCGCCAAGCGGGGGAGTTTGCCGTATCGGTGATAAAGGTTTTCTGAAAATAATCTGCCGTTATTAATTTAAGAAAGGAGTTTCCAATGAGAGAAGTAGTTCACACATCGCGCGCGGTAATTGTACGGGAAAACGGTCCCACACGACGTGCCGTCATCGAGGGATTTGCCGAACCTATTTACTACGGTGTCCACGGAGGGATAAAGCAATTCTACAAGGTGAATCCGGAAAAGGAACACGCAGCCACCCTCGATCATATCGTCGTAGCAACGGCAGCCTGAATGATGGGAACACTGGCCACGGTGCTGGCCGGCAAAAAATTATTAACCAGGGAAGATCTCTATCGGGCTGAAGTCGAAGGTGATATTGAAAACGTTGAAGGCGTATTAAAGATTACGGCAATAAGGGTTAAGTACCATCTGAAGGTTCCGCGCGGCCGCGCACAAGAAGCGCGAGAGGCTCTCGCCGGCTATATAAAGCGCTGTCCGGCAGCCCAGACACTGATCGGCTGCGTTGCCATTACGGACAAGCTGGAGATAGAAGAAATAGAAGCATATAATTAAAAAATGCTCTTTGCCTTAACCTCCGCTTTCGATTATCAGGTACTTTTTCTTACCTTTACGGAGGCGCAGTTCACGGCCGCCGGCAAAATCGGCGGCCGTGATTTTTTCGTCGATAGACTGTACCTGCCGGTCGTCGATGTATATTCCGCCCTGTTCAATAAGGCGTTTGGCCTCGGACATGGATTGCGTTAATCCCGCTTTGGCGCAGACGGATGAAACCAAATTGTCGTCGGTTAAACATATCCGGTACCTTGGGATGGCCGATGTATCGGTGAGGGGTGCCGTACGCGGGATAGCACT
>CAYYBK010000229.1:0-830 GCA_964470015.1 uncultured Syntrophales bacterium | reverse complement strand
CACTTGAAGGAAACATATCCGGATCAACCGGCCGCGAATGAAAAGCCTCCATGGAAGCCCGCCAGGCCGCCTCCGCTTCCGCGGCGCCGTGCGTAATTTTTGTTGCTTCGAAGGCCAGCACGGCTTTGGCCATATTGAGCCGGGCATCAGCTAAATTCTTCACCACGCTTATTTCTTCCAGCGGCAGAAAGGTAAACAGCTTGAGAAATCTTTCCAGATCGGCATCGTCGCTGTTTATCCAGTATTGATAATACTCGTAAGGCTTTGTCAGATTTTTGTCCAGCCAGATGGTTCCTTTTTCCGTTTTTCCCATCTTCTGTCCCAACGAAGTTGTAATCAACGGAAAAGTCACGGCATGAGCGTCCTTGGCTTCAATCTTCCGTATCAGTTCTGTTCCCGCCAGCATATTGCCCCACTGATCGTTGCCACCCATTTGCAAAGCGCAGCCGTAATTTTGGAATAAATGGAGAAAATCGTAGCCTTGAAGAAGCATATAATTGAATTCGATGAAATTAAGACCTTTTTCCATCCTGATCCGGTAGCTTTCCGCCGCCAGCATCCGGTTGACGCTGAAATGCCGGCCGATATCCCGCAGAAACTCAATATAATTAATCCTGGTCAGCCAATCGGCGTTGTTGAGCAGCAATGCTTTGTTGTCGGAGAAATCGAGATACTGGGAAAGCTGTTTGCCAATGCATTGAGCATTGGAATCAATCTGGTCGCGGGTGAGGATTTGACGCATTTCGGTTTTCCCGCTGGGATCGCCGATCAAGCCGGTGCCGCCGCCCACCAATGCTATCGGTTTATTGCCGTTTCTCTGCATGTGGGCA
>CAYYBK010000228.1:0-3316 GCA_964470015.1 uncultured Syntrophales bacterium | reverse complement strand
CCTTCGTGGGAGATTCCACGACAATTAATGAATTCCCCATAGCTACTCCTTCATATTTGGCCGCACCCTATAATGTCGGGAAGTAAATTTGTAAAGATAAATTTATCAAGCCAAAGAAAAAAACTTTCCGGGATGCTGCTTAACGATCCCTTTAAGTTCCAGCATAAGTAAAGAGCTTAAAATATCGTTCGGTGGTGAACCGGTCGCGTTGATCAGCTCGTCGATATGCACGTGTTTATTGGACAAAAGACCGATAATCTGCTGTTCGGCGGCGTTGAAGTTTTCGTTGTTTCCATCTCTTTCGGCACTGCATTTTTCGGCGCCGGGGACTGATAATTCCGCAGGTATTTTTATTTTTTCGATCTGAGGCAATATCTCCTCTAAAATATCATCGATATTCTCGATTAGCTTCGCGCCCTGCTTGATGAGCCTGTTTGTGCCCTTCGATCCCGCCGCATCGATGCTGCCCGGAACGGCAAATACTTCCCGTCCCTGTTCCAGCGCCAGTTTGGCTGTAATCAGCGAACCGCTTTTTTCGCCTGCCTCGACCACAACAACACCGTATGAAATACCGCTGATGATGCGATTGCGGGCCGGGAAATTGGCGGCGCGCGGCGGCGTGCCCGGCGGGTATTCGGAAATAACCGCACCACTCTGGCGGATTGCGGCATATAAATCTTTGTTTTCCGGCGGATAGATAATGTCCAATCCGCTGCCCAACACGGCGATTGTCCGGCCCTGAGCGGACAGGGCGCCGCGATGAGCAGCCGAATCGATGCCCCTTGCCAGACCGCTGACAACGGTCATGCCCCTTAAAGCCAGTTCGCGGGCAATTTTTCCGGTTGTATACTGGCCGTAAGTGCTGGCCAGCCGGGAGCCGACGATGGAAATATTGATATCTGTTTTTTTCAGGGTACCGCAGGCATAAATCAACGGCGGCCGGTCATCGATTTCCAATAATTTTGCCGGATAAAATTCATCCTGATAAGTAATTATCTGTATACCGGCATTCTCCAGAAATTTTAGAGATTTTTCAATGTAATCCCATTTCTTAAATCCGGCAATATCAGCGGCAGTCTTTTTTGTAATTGCCTTGACGTTATGCAATTGGGCGGGAGAAGCGGAAAAAACATTCTGCGGAGATCCGAAGCAGTTCAGCAGCGCGGGAAACGCACTGTTGCCTACTCCGGGTATTGACTTTAATGCCAGCCAGTATTTTAATTTGTCATTATCCATACATAAGCCTGCAGAAAATTGGCTGCAAGTTACATCTTAACTTGCGTTTAAGTCAAGCCTTATGGTTTCAGGGGCATGGCTAATATCGGCAGATTTATGCTGTTTCCACAGAGACATTCGTTGTTTTTTGCAAAATTGTTGCTTAATTTTCAGCTTTGCGTTAGTTAAGTTTATCCGGTTGTGAGGTTTGTTTTACATGTCAGAGATAAAAAAATATCTTGTTTTAATAGCTGCTTTATTGATTTTTTACCCGGTCGGCAGCTTGGCCCGGGATAGCCAGCTTGCGATTGCAATAAACGATGGTAAACCCGCGCATATCGTTGCGCAAAGAATCATTGTTAACCGTCCGGTCCTGGCAATTACGCCCCGGGAAATTGATATCGGGACAATCGTCGCCGGTGATATTGCGGCGGGGACATTTACATTGAAAAATATGGGTGCCGGCATCATGGACTGGTCAACAAAAGGTCTCGAGGGCTGGGATGTCCCGTCCGGCAGGACGTTGTCGAGTACCGTTGAAGATGATGCCGATTATTTGCGCGTTGAGGTCAATGTCTTACCCAAAGAGCAACCATCGGATCAGCTCATATTTAAAGAAGTATTATATCCGGTGGAAATTAAACTCCTGGCCGGAGCGGAAACGCTTATTTGCCATAAGGCACTTGCGGCTGGTGTTTATAAGGAGGCGATCAAAATTACGTCGCCCGGAGGTCTCCGCACGATATTTATAGCCTTTAAGATAGTATCATCGCAGGATTTCGCTCAAATCATCTTAAATCCGGAAAGATTGGACGTGGGCAGCGTGCCGCAGGGAAAAACCGTCTCCAAGAAAATAAAGTTAAACAATAAAGGCAAGGAAATCTTGAAATGGTCTGTCGGCGTGCAGCGGCAAAAACGCGGGGAACCAGTTATCAGCGCCTTGCAGAAGGGAAGATATTTTTCCTTTGCCAATGAAGAAATAAAAGGCACCGGCATGTATAGCCCGCCCGTGCATTTAAAGGAATCAATAAGCCTTTCCGGCGTCTGGCTGGAAAAAGACGGCTATCCGTCGAGTGCCGGCAACAATACGTCGCTCAAATTTAATTTCCAGGGAACGGGATTGATCCTTTATTATGTAACTTATACGGATTTGGGCAACTTGACGATTTATCTCGATGAAAATTTAATCCTGGAGCATAATTGGTTTGCCGACAAAACGGAAAAGGGCGAACTGCTGGTTGCGGAGAGTCTGGCCAACGGTTCGCATACGGTCACTCTCCTGAATAAAGAAGGATGCCTGGATATTGAGGGTGTGAAAATTACCGGCAAGGAAATCATGCGCGGACCGTTAGGCTGGATTAATATTTTCCCCGATTCCGGCTCAACCACATTGGAAACTGAATATATTAACGTGAATATAAATACGGCGCAACTTGTCCCCGGTTTCTATGGCGACAATCTCCTGTTCCGGTCCAACGGCGGCGAGAGCGTCGTCGAGGTTTTTGTCGAGGTTTTGCCCGATAAAATTACAAAGCTTATCGACGTTTATCGTTATTCCAAGGGATTGGATTTTCTTTTTACCGCCAATCCCGAAGCGGAAACCAGGCGGCTCAGTCAGAATGCTTACGCGAAGGATGGAATAGCTTTCAGACTTTTTCTCCCGGAAACACCGGGAACAACAAGCTTTTACCGCTGGTATAATCCCCAGAAAAAAGATCATTTTTATCATTATGACCTTAAAGGCGGCGGCAAACAAATTCAGGGATACATTTTTGAAGGTTCCATCGGCAATATTGCCACGTCGCGCATGACAAACACGAAAGAGCTTTACCGCTGGTTCAATGCCGCTACCGGTCATTATTTTTATACGACCGACCAGAAGGGAGAAAAAGCGGCCAAAAAAGGCTACCGGTTTGACGGTATTGCCGGATATGTAAGATAAGCGGTTTTTTCTCCGCTTTTGACCTTGACAAAATGCGCCAGAGAGGATATTACGCAAACTCTTTTTTCAGATACAGGTTATACTGTTTGCGCCTGTAGCTCAGTTGGATAGAGCAACGGACTTCTAATCCGTGGGCCGAGAGTTCGAATCCCTCCAGGC
>CAYYBK010000227.1:0-3350 GCA_964470015.1 uncultured Syntrophales bacterium | reverse complement strand
CGGGGAATGTCTGGGAATGGACCAATGATTTTTACGCAGATGCATACTATCAGCAAAGCCCCAGAGACAATCCCACCGGATCCGAAGGTGGTGAAAACCGCGTATTGAGGGGCGGCTGCTGGATGGACAGGAAACAGGATATCCGATCTTCCCAGCGTTTTTTCTTCGCACCCGGATCAATTTTCAAAACCATCGGATTGCGGCTGGTCCGGCCGGTTAATCATAATCGCTGATTGATCATTTCTGATTATAGCAGAGCACTGCCTGATATTTTCCGGCAGTGCTTCCCTCGCATCATGGCGTTATAAATACTTATTGCGGCTTTACTTTGTACAACGCCCCGGGGCCATCTTTTTAACGGGCATGCCGAAATGAAGCTCATTTTCATTGCTGCCCCCATACCACTGGATGTTGCTGATCCGACTGTCTGCACATAAGTTGTCGTCATCCGGCACCTGAAAACCGCCCTCGCCTTGTTTGGCATCATAGATCATGGTGCAGGTCATTGCCGTTTTTTCCGGATCAGGCTTGCCGTCAAGATTACAGTGCGTTATGAGAGTAAGCTTGTCAAAATCGTTTATCTTGATCTTTATAAAAGGCGTTCCCGCCGGATATGATTTGATTTCGCCTTTTACTCCGTCCTTGGTTGTAATCTGATAGGAACCTTCCGTATCAGCGCCTGGATAGAGAGTGAAATTGGTGTCCGGTTCGTCTTTGCATTTTTCTGGATCGGGCTTTTGCATGGGTAGAGATTTGCCCTGCCGGTTCCAGCCGTACCCGCTGCAATCAATGTTGTAGCATTCCTTGCGCGCATTTTTGGCATAATTGGGATCAAAGGAACTCGGCAAAAACCTGCCGTCCTGGAAGACCGTCCCGTCCGGAATAAGACCCACCTTGTTTGCCGAGTATTCACCGTATTTCATAATGCAGGAACGGGTATATTTATCGGAGCTATCGCCGCGGTTGTCGGCGATGACGACCGTGTCGCCCTTCTTGACTTCGAATTTTGTTGCCGCCGGTCCGGCAAAGTTTCCGGCGTTCTTGTTGTTGACGGATATGGTGCCTTTCATGCCGGCGTTGGGCGACAAGGTCATGAAATTGGGGCCTCCGGCACAGACGCCGTCACCCACACCCATCGCCAGAAAATCCGGCGTCTGTTTGTCCCATGTATAACCGCTGTCTGGGCCGTAGCAGTTTACATCCGTCTTTTTGGCTTTCTCCGGATCATTCGGATTCGGCATGAATTTCCCGTTCTGCCAAACGGTGCCTTCCGGGATAAGGCCGATTGTTTCATCGTAATACATATTGCATATTCTCTTCGCCGCGGACATGCCGCAATTGTCCGTGATAGCGACTTTATCGCCGCTTTTGACTTTCAATTTAACAATATCTTCCGTGTCTTCCGGATCGGTGGCTTTTTTCGCCGAGAAAGACAGGGAGTAGCCGTAATTTTTATCATCATCGCTGCTGATCCGCACCGTACCCGTTAAGGAATTGGCCTGCGCCAATCTCATGCTTTTAAGATTCACGCCCTGAGGGCGAGGGAAGAAGGTTATCCGTATTTTTTTGATGGCGGCCGTCGGGCAGCTTTGCAGACCGCTGTGGTCGTCGTATTGCCAGGTATAAGCATCCGGACAGGTCGCCTTGATCGCATCAATATATTTCCGGGCATCCTTGTCGTAGTCGTCCCACAAAAATTTGCACTGATCGGCGGAGGCATCGTCCGGCGACGCGCAGGTAACCTGTGCCTTGGCCAGTTCATCCAGGTAGTTGCCGGGAGTGTTGTCATATACCCCTTTTTTTACGGCTAACGGCGAACAACCGGCGGATTTGATATTGACAGACGGAGTAACATTGTAATCGTTGGGACACGGTTTGTAATTGTCCTTCCGGCACTGATTGCCGCAGCCGCAGACACCCTGCTGGCTTTGGGCGCATTTGGCAGCAAGCACATAGTAGGCTTGCTGTTTCATATAATCGGGATGCTCCAGTTCATACTTTTTATAAGGGGAAAGACAGACGCCGTCCACCAGCTCTCCGCCGTTCCACGGGCAGCGGGCAATGCCGTCGCAACCAAGTGCTTTGCAGACAACACCGTCTTTAGTTTCAAAATCGATCTTGATCGGGAAATTATAGCCGTCCACAAAACTGGGATCATACCAGGTTGACCATTTATCCGCGCTGTGCTGATCAGTGGATGGATGCCAGTTGTCCAGCGTGAATTCGGCAACAGAGCCGGAGTCATTGCCGGCAGTGCAGACATTTTTCAGACATGCTCCGCCGCCGTTGGGGTCGGCGCAGCAGTCGCCGGCGATACACTTACCTTTATCGTTGCATCCTGTCCGGGCAATCAAACGGCCGGAAAATCCCTGCGGAACGCACCAGTTTCTTGACTGTCCTTTAGGCAGTTTCCAATCCGCGAAATCAGCGTGCGGTTGAAAACCTGTTTTCCCTTTCATTCCCTCCGAACCGCCGTGCCAAACGCCGACAAAAATATCTTCAGCGGAGTTGTTGATAAAGGTGATCGGACGGCAATCCGTGTCGTCCGCAAATGATGCCGCGGGAACCATAAATAAGGCCAGAAGCAGGAACAGGGCTGTGCAGGCAAAAAATGTTTTTATGTTCATTATTTTTCCTTTTTGTCGGTATTCGATATTAAAACACGGGGAAATTTGCTTGTCGGGAAACGAGTATAGGAAAGCGGTACCGGGAAGTCAACGAAAAACAGCTTTAATATTTGGATCTTTGGGCGGTTTCCCGACAGTTAAATTCGGCGGTTAAATTCTTGACTAGCAGCGAAGTAAATATTACAAATATGACAACTTCGCTGATCGCCGGATAAAAACGGAGGCTAATGACATGAAGCATTTATTCTTTCCGCTTATGGCTTTAATCGGTATCTTGATCCATCTCTATCTGGATAAGAAAAAGCTTTCGCCCCGCAGGGTGCTGGAAATAATCCTTGTTTGGTTTCTGGCGGTTTTTTCCGGACTTTCCAGCATATTCGCTTTTATAGGACACACATTTGCCGCCGCTGAAACGGCCGCTTATATAGGCTGGCCGGCGGGAAGCCCTTTTCAATACGAAGTGGCTATTGCCAATCTGGCCTTCGGCGCGCTCGGCGTCTCCTGCGTCTGGCTGCGCGGGAACTTCTGGATAGCCACGGTCATGGCCGGAACGGTCTTCGGTTTTGGTGCCGCTTTCGTTCACATCCGGGAGATCATGCTCAATGCCAATTATGCGCCGGGCAATGCGGGTTTCGTTTTATATATGGATATACTGGGCCCTCTTGCGCTCATAGTTCTCTTGACTGCTTTTAAAATACTGGAAAAGAAAGAACTGTAAAACGA
>CAYYBK010000226.1:0-3358 GCA_964470015.1 uncultured Syntrophales bacterium | reverse complement strand
CAAATTATTTACCGGCCTGGATATTGATTTTTATCGGCGTTCTGATCAACTCGCGCGTCAGCGCTTTCGCTGCGTTGCTGGGCGGTTTGGCCGGTTATTTTATTGTCCAGATTATACCGGCGTCCACCGGCGTCGATTATGCCGCCGATATATTCGTCGGATTCAATGCCGTTCCCATAGCCATCGGGTTGTTCGGCGTTTTTTTAGTGGCCAGCCTGCGGGCTTTTTTATTTACCCTGGCCGGTATTGCCGTCGGCACTATTTTCTGGCTGTCACTGGTTGATATTTTCCGGTTTTTTAATTTTCCGTTTCTGACGCTTCCTTTTAATTTTACGGTTCTGGCTGCGCTGGCGATATTGAGAAAATTCCATACACGGAATACCGGGCTTTATCCCGTTCCCTTGGCGGTTATCACGACGCCGGAAAATATCAGCAAATGGTACAGATATAATGTGCTGCCTCGTGCTTCTGCCGCGGCCGAAGGGAGCATCTTGGCGTTGCTGAAGCATCCGCTTGGTTTATTCAGGCCCCGCCGGGAAGAAATAGACGGCTTTCTTGATCTTATCTGCAAATCAGAGCGAATTTCCATTCTTTCCGGTGCCGGAACGAGCACGGAATCAGGCATACCCGATTTCCGCGGTCATTACAGCTTCTGGAAACAATTCGGCGCGGAGGATTTTACTTACCAGAATTTTCTGCAGCGCGAAGATGTCCGCATACGCTACTGGATTATGGAGCGGCAATTTTACAATATTATATTGAACGCCAAGCCCAATCCCGTGCACAAGGCGGCAAAATTGCTGGCGGCTGAAAATCGATTGTCCGGCATTATCACGCAGAATGTGGACGGCCTGTTTCAAAAAGCCGGCATTGATCCGGCCGCAGTTACTGAAATTCACGGAACTGCGCACAGCGTAAAATGCATCCGATGCGGCGCATATTATTCCCGACAGTCTGTGGAAGATATGTTCAACGCTGGTGTTTATATCCCGTATTGTTATAAATGCAGCGGATTGATTAAACCGGCAACGATATTGATGGGTGAAGAAATTGATGAAAATTTGTTCGGGCAGGCGCTGACAAAAGTTCTTGCTTCCGATTTACTGATTATTGTCGGCACCGGGCTGATGGTCAATCCCGTAGCCTCGATTCCCGATATTGCCCGGCGTAATGGCGTCCGTATCGTCATTATCAATTCCACGACGACCGCGAAAGATAATCTGGCCGAGTTGATTATAAACTGTTCCGCCGGAGTGTTCTGTAAAAAGATCATGAAAGAAGTAAATCGGCGCCAATGGAGAAGACCAGTTACAGAATGCTGATAAAGCCGGATGCCTGTTTTATTCCGCCGTGGCGGAGCGCGCTACAGTTTGGCGGCGGCAAATTAAATTACAGACAAACCCGGGAGACCTGTTCGTAATCCGTAATCCCGGCAAGGATCTTCGTCACTCCATCCATCCGCAGCGTCCGCATGCCCTCCTGGAGGGCTATTTCCAGCAAATTATCAATATCTGGATTCTGGCGGATAGCCTTCTTTACATTTTCTGATGCGACAATGATCTCATGAATTGCGATCCGGCCGTAGTAGCCCTGGCCGTCGCAGTGATTGCAGCCTTGCCGCATCCACAGAGTCAAATCGGGGGAAAATTCGGGCAATCCGTGCCTTTTCGCCCAGGTCGGATTATAATAATCAATCAGGTTTGCGTATTCATCGGGATGGGGATGGTAAGGTTTTTTGCATTTATCACAGAGCTTGCGGGTGAGCCTTTGCGCGACGATACCGAGCAGGGCGCCGGAAAAATTATAAAACGGTATGCCCATATCTATTATGCGCGTGATTGTTTCCGCCGCACTGTTTGTATGGAGCGTGCTGAAGACAAGGTGTCCGGTTAAAGAAGCTTCCATGGTTATCTTCGCCGTTTCTGCATCGCGCATTTCGCCGATCATGATTACATCGGGGTCGGCGCGCAGGAAGGAGCGCAAAGCTTCGCTGAAGGTAAAACCGATTTTGCTGTTGATCTGCACCTGCTTGAGGCCGGCCTGTCTGATTTCCACCGGATCCTCCGCGGTCCAGATGGTAATCTCGGGTTTGTTGATGTGTCCCAGCGCCGAATGCAGGGTCGTGGTTTTTCCCGAACCGGTGGGGCCGACGCATAGTACGACACCTTGCGGCCTGGTGATCATTTTTTCAAATGCTTGCAGATTGTAGGGAGACAGCCCGAGCTGGTTAATGGCGACCGGTTTTGATTTAGCTAGTATTCTCAGCACGATATTTTCATTATTATCCACTGTAGGGGTTACTTCCACCCGGAATTCAACTTTTTCGCCGCTGATGCGCACCATGAATTTGCCGCTTTGCGGTTTGCGGCGCTCCGAAATGTCCAGATTGGAAATGATCTTTATTCTCGACACGACGGCCCTTTTGGCTCTTTCCGGAATCGCATAGGCGGAATGGCAGATACCGTCCACCCGAAGGCGGACATCAAACGGCTGTCCCTTGATTCCCGAATCAAAATGGATATCGGAGGCTCTTTTTGTATAGGCATCGACCAGAATCCTGTTTACGAGGGTAATGACTTCGGAGTCTATTTCCTGCGTAATATCGACATCTTCTTCCTGCAGATCGGAATCTTCCATGTCGATAATTTTTTCGACTGGTTCTGCCGGAAGCTCTCCGGTTCCGATGAAGGCAGGTTTTTTGTCCGCTTGTTTAAAAAGTGCATCGATATCTTCCGGCGCTGCCAGATACAGGACGGTGTCCTTCTTCATGCCGAACAGTTTTTTCAGGGCATCGATGAGATTCAAATCAAAAGGGTTGCACAGAATGAACGACCTTCCCGATTTTTCATCCTGCATGGCCACAACTTGGTTTTCCCGGGCGAAAGAAGCGGGAATAACTCCCAGCAGAAGGCTTGCCGGATTGATCTCGGCGATCATGGAGATGCCGAGGAAATCGGCTATCCACTTTGTCATCTGTTTCTTGGTGATGTCCAGGGGCGCGCATAAATTGTAGATGCCCAGCGGCGAGATGCCGGATAACCGCTCCCGGATTTCCTGCGCAGGATTAAGCTTGTCGATCAGCGATTGCTTGAATCTGGAAAAAATCGCCGGCGGCGGTATTATTTCCGGCGGGGCGATAACTCTGTCCTTTAATTTTTGCCAGCGCAGCCTTGTCTGAAGCTGTTCGGCAATCTTGGACAGCAGAATATCTTTCCGGACCGGTTTGGCAATGTGATCCGCGGCACCGGCGGCAAATGCCTTGGCCCGGTCCACTTCATTGTCTAAGGCCGTCAGAAAGATCACGGGAATATAAACGGTTTCGGGATCGGCCTGCAACTGCGAGCAGACGCTGTACCCG
>CAYYBK010000225.1:0-3383 GCA_964470015.1 uncultured Syntrophales bacterium | reverse complement strand
TTTTTTTCCCGTTTATCGCCGTTGGATTACCTTTTACAAAATCAATTTCCACATACAAAGGGTTATCGGGAGCCGCCTGAGGCGATTTGGTCAATATAAAAATATCTTCCGGCGGTTCCGCCCAGGGGTCCTCAAGAATGCCGCCTTCATGGGATATATGCAACAGATTACGATCCGAGCTGTATGGTTTGGCCTTGGTCAACGGAACGGGAATTTTGTGTTTTTCCGCATAGTCAAACATCGACTCCCGGGAATTGAAATGCCAGTTATCATCCTTCCAGGCCGCAATAATTTTGATTCCCGGATTCAGCGCGTGATAAGTAAGCTCGAAACGAACCTGGTCGTTGCCCTTTCCGGTGGCGCCATGCGCGACGGCGTCCGCTTCTTCTTGCCGGGCAATTTCAATCTGTCTCTTGGCGATCAGCGGCCGCGCCAGAGAAGTTCCCAGCAGATATGTGCCTTCGTAAATTGCATTGGCACGCAGCGCCGGAAAAACGAAATCCTTGGCGAACTCTTCCTGCAAGTCTTCAATATAAATTTTGCTGGCGCCGATATTGAGGGCTTTTTCCTTCAGACCAGTCAATTCTTCCTTTTGCCCCAAGTCCGCGGCAAAGCAGACAACTTCACACTTATAAGTTTCAATCAGCCAGCGCACGATTACCGACGTATCCAAACCGCCGGAATAAGCCAGTACAACTTTTTTAATTTTTTTTGACAAAATCAATCCCTCCTAAAGCAGTATTTCCAAAATTGCCTTTTGCACATGCAGACGGTTTTCCGCTTCATCGATCACGACGGAACGCGAACCATCAATCACATCAGCGGTAATTTCCTCTCCCCGGTGCGCCGGCAAACAATGCATGACTATCGAATCTTTTTTTGATTCCTTTAAAAGTTTTTTGTTGATTTGATAATGTTTGAATACTTTTTTTCTTTCTTCCTGTTCGGCTTCCTGCCCCATGCTGGCCCAGACGTCCGTATAAAGCACATCCGCGTTTTTTGCGGCTTCGAAGGGATTGCGAGTAACTGTTATGCCTTCCGTTGACTCCTTCATCCCTCTGGCCATGATATGCGGATCGGGATCATAACCTTCCGGGCAGGCCAGCGCAAGGTGAAAAGGAAGCCTTGCGGCGGCTTCGATCCAGGTGTTGGCAATATTGTTGCCGTCGCCGATATAAGCTACTTTCATGCCCTCATAAGTGCCTTTTTTTTCGATGATCGTAAACAGATCGCTTAATATCTGGCAGGGATGCAAAAGATCGGTCAACCCATTAATAACCGGGATTGAAGCGTAGCGGGCAAAATCTTCAACACTCTGCTGCGCATAAGTTCTGATCATTATGCCGTTCAAATACCGCGACATCATATGCGCCGAATCGGCAATTATTTCACCGCGGCCCATCTGCGTATCGCGTGAATTTAAAAACAACGCTATTCCGCCCAGTTGATACATCCCTACTTCAAAGGAAATTCTCGTACGTGTTGAAGATTTATCAAAAATCATCCCCAAGGTCTTGCCCTTCAGGGAAGCATGCGGCCGCCCGAGCTTCAAAGCTTTTTTCAGACGACCGGCCTTCGCAAATATTTTCTCAAAATCAGCCGAATCAAGTTCATATACACTTAACAAATCTTTTTTCATTTTCCCTCCATCACTTTATCAAGAACGCTCACGACAAGATCAATATCGCTTTTCGTAATAATCAGAGGCGGTACGAACCGAAGCGTTTTACCGCCGGTGCAGTTAATAAGCACGCCCTGCTTCATGCATTCACTAACTATTTCAGCTCCCTCAATATGCAGGGCGCAGGCCAGCATTAAACCTTTGCTCCGAACTTCTTTGATGATCCTGTGCTTTGTTTGCAGTTGCTTCAGCTGCTCCAGAAAATACTCTCCCATCTTACAGCAATTATCAAGCACTCCTTCCTGCAGAATTGTTTCCAGTGCCGCGCCCGCCGCCGCCATCGCCAACGGATTGCCGCCGAATGTGGACGCGTGATTCCCCGGGTTGAAAGCTTTTGCTATTTTATCGGTCGCCAGCATCGCGCCGACCGGGAAACCGTTGCCCAGAGCCTTGGCCAGAGTCATAATATCCGGTTCAATTCCGGAATGCTCATAAGCGAAAAGCTTGCCGGTACGACCGATTCCCGTCTGTACTTCATCAACAATCAGCAGAATATTATGGCGGTCGCATATCTTCCTCACCTCGGCCAGATATCCGTTATCGGGTACAATAACGCCGCCCTCGCCCTGAATCGGCTCCAGCATGATACCGCAAGTTTTGGCGGTAATTGCAGCCTCAAGAGATTTCAAATCATTGAACGGAACGTAAGTAAATCCGTCCAGAAGAGGCGTAAAGCCAAATTGAAACTTTTCCTGACCGGTAGCGGTAATTGTTGCCATCGTCCGGCCGTGAAAAGAATCCTTCATGGTAATCAGTTCGAATTTATCGGCGCCAAGATTTTCATGCGCATATTTACGGGCCAGTTTTATTGCGGCTTCATTAGCCTCGGCGCCGCTGTTGCAGAAAAACACCTTATCCGCGAAAGAATGCTCGGTGAGCAGTCTGGCAAGCTTTATCTGCGGTTCTATATGATATAAATTGGAAACGTGAAACAATTTCCCGGCCTGTTGCTGCAGTGCCGCCACAACTTTCGGATGACAGTGGCCCAAATTGCACACGGCGATCCCCGCCACAAAATCGAGATATTCTTTCCCGTTTATATCCCAAACCTTTTGCCCGGCGCCTTTAACTAAAACGACGGGAAAACGTTTATATGTATTCATGATATTTTCATTGGCCAAGGCCATCAATTCATTTTCGTTCATTTTCAACTCCCGATAAAATTCTTCTGCCGCTCAAAGAGCTCCCCCGTCTGGATGCGCTGGGTATAAAAGGACATCATGCATCATATACACAACGGATATAAGAAGCAGCTTACAACACTATTTCCGTACCAATCCCTTTATCCGTAAACACTTCCAGCAAGATGGCATGTTTAAGGCGGCCATCGATGATATGCGCCTTTCTCACTCCTCCTTTGAGCGCTTTCAAGCAGCACTTGACCTTGGGGAACATGCCTCCCGCGACAACGCCGTCCGCAATCATCTTCAAAGCTTCATCATTGTTCATTGTATTTATCAGCTTCTTATCGTTATCCAATACACCCTGCACATCGGTAAGCAGCAATAATTTCTCCGCCTGCAGGGCTGACGCCATCTCTCCGGCCACAATATCGGCGTTAATGTTGTATGTTTCGCCGTTATCACCGATGCCCGTTGGTGCAATCACCGGTATAAAACTGTTTTGCGCCAGCGACACGATCAATTGCGTATTGATACTTTTCACTTTGCCCACAAGCCCGATGTCAATAATTTCCGGCGGC
>CAYYBK010000224.1:0-3397 GCA_964470015.1 uncultured Syntrophales bacterium | reverse complement strand
GTCCGCGGAGTAACCGGCTGCATACGCCCCCGCAAACCAGCCCCCCATGGAATTACCGGCAATGTGAAATTTATTGATGTTAATTGCCGTGCAGAAGCGGTGCAACCGTTCGATCTGGCTGGCCACATCATACTTTGCCGCCGGCAGCTGCGAACTTTCTCCGTGGCCGGGGAGATCCGGTATCACGACATGATATTCTTTCAAATAGGCAGCAAACTGCAGCCAGTTGTCTTTATCAGCGGAATAGCCGTGCAACAGCAATACCGTCTCCGG
This sequence comes from uncultured Syntrophales bacterium, assembly GCA_964470015.1. Taxonomy (GTDB): domain Bacteria; phylum Desulfobacterota; class Syntrophia; order Syntrophales; family Smithellaceae; genus MVRV01. The sequence continues at coordinate 3,124 of CAYYBK010000224.1, read as the reverse complement.
ACCGCTGCCGCCCTCAAGATAAAATAAAACATGGTCGCCCAGTTTTATTTCTTTTTTCGTCAGGCCGGCGCTGCTCCTTGCGGCCGCGACAAAATATTCAGCCAACTGTTCCGGAAAGACATAATAAGCGGCAACAGCCGCAGCAATAAACACTACGACAACAATTAATATTTTTTTCATATTGACACCTCCTTCGCAAACCCGATATAAGGACATAGCCTGAAGGCATTGCTGCTGACTCCTTCAATTGTCAGCAAGATTCAGCCTGGTTTTTCCGGCTTTTATTTCGCTACCGTTACTGTGTGTCTTATACCACCGAACTATGGACATTATAATATTTTTTATCGATTTTTTCATCCATCTGGATAAGTATCTGCCCGTCATCATTCAGAGTTTCGGCATATGGATTTATGTCATCGTCTTCATCGTCATCTTTTGTGAAACCGGTCTGGTAATCACACCGATTCTGCCCGGCGACTCGCTTTTGTTTGCCCTAGGCAGCTTTGCCGCACTGGGCGTCCTGAATATCGAGCTGCTTTTACTTTTGCTTTGCATTGCCGCAGTAGCGGGCGACACGGTAAATTATGCCATTGGGCATTTTATCGGCCCGAAAGTATTTCACTATGAAGACAGCCGTTTTTTCAAAAAAGCCTATCTCGTGCGGACCCATGAATTCTACGAAAAACACGGCGGCAAAACAATCATCATCGCCCGTTTTATGCCGATTATCCGCACTTTTGCCCCTTTCGTCGCCGGTATCGGCGCAATGACCTATATCAAATTCATTTCCTACAATATTATCGGGGGCATCGCCTGGGTTTGTCTCTTTCTTCTCGGCGGTTATTTTTTCGGCAACATTCCCTCCGTAAAAAGTAACTTTACGCTCGTCATTATTGCTATTGTCATTCTTTCCGTGCTGCCCGGGGTAATTGAATATTTCCGGCAACAGCGGCAGACCGCGAAGGATAAACATGAACAATAAACTTATCTCGATTGGTGCCGTACTCTTTTTGCTTTTAATCACGATAGTTTCCGTTGAGGCGAAAACAATCATCAAGATAAATGATGACGCTGCTGTGGAGAAAAATCAGCAGGCCGACCATGTTATCGCCGTAAACGGCCAGGCAACAATCAGCGGTCTGGTGGAAAAAAATGTCGTAGTTATCGGCGGTTCGGTTGTTCTCACCGGCGGCGCCGTAGTGCGCGGCAATGTTTTTTGCATTGGCGGTGTTGTGGTCAAAAGCGTCACGACGCAGGTTTTTGGTGAGATTACGGAAATAAATTCGGCGAGTATTCCCGGAGCCTTTAACGATGCGCTCGGCGCACGGGATGGTTCATCCTGGATACTTACCTTTATTTCCATTAGTTTCTTCATTTTCATTATTATTTGCGCTTTACTGATGACGCTTCTCATCCCTCAACCGATAATCAGGATTTCCGCCACGATCAAAGACAAAAAATCATTATCATTCTTCTGGGGCATCATCGGCATGACATTGACTGGATTAATTGCCATGCTGCTTGCTGTATCCATTGCCGGCATTCCGCTGATACCGCTGGAGCTGGGGCTAGCCGCACTGATTTTGGCGATGGGATTTATTTCCGTCGGATCGCTCGGCGGCAGGTATTTTCTGGTAAAAATCTTGAAAAGCAAGGAACCGGGAATGGTCAAGGCAGCGCTTAGCGGTCTGGCATTGCTGTGGCTTATCGGTGAAGTACCCTACATCGGCGGGGCCATTAAGGCGTTTTTTGCCATCATGGGCTTCGGCGGTGTTCTCCTTGCCCTTTTTACAAGAAAAAAAACGCCACCCGCCTTGGGCTAATAAAAACGGCGCCGGGCAGACCAGTACACAATTAAAACCTCTTTAAGAATACAAAAAGATATACTTGAAAAGTAATTATTTTAATTAATTACCGGTCTTTATCTGCTATACCCATTCTTCGGAAAGTATTTCTCCCTGCGCGCTGACGATTACTGCTTTCAGGGGAATTTTTCTTTGCGCTTTCTGCAGGGCAGCTTGCGCTATTTGCAGCAATCCGCGGCAGCAGGGAACCTGCATCATAATTATGGTCAGAGTATTGATTTTTGCTTCCTCGATCATGCGGCGAATTTTTTCGACATAAAGCTCAATGTCGTGATCAAGTTTGGGGCAGGCAATGGCCAGGCTTTTACCCTTTAAAAACCGGAGATGGAAATCAGACCGGCTGTAAGCAACACAGTCCGCCGCAAGAACAACATCTTTTCCGCGGAAAAAATCAGCCAGCGGATTTATCAGATGCAGTTGAATCGGCCAATGTGTAAGTGCCGATTGCTCCATAATTTCCCGACTGGAAAAGGCCGCGACCGGTTTTTTATTTTCAAAAGCCCGATGAACCGTGCCCGGACAGCCCTGCTTAGTATTGCCACTCTGCATCACACGCAAAAAATCGCGATAGCCCTGATGCAGTTCCGTGTCACCGCTGCCGGCCATTTTCTGCAGGTGATCTTCGATTGCCGCTGCTTCCTTTTGCACGAGATTTTCCAGTACCTTCTTTTCGTCAAACGGCTCCGCCTCGCGCTCCTCCAGAGTCAGTGCACCTTCCGGACATTCGCCCAGACAGGCACCCAATCCGTCGCAGAAAACATCATCAACCAGCTTAGCCTTACCGTTGATAATTTTTATCGCCTGCTCGTGACAGTTCGGGATGCACAAACCGCAACCCGTGCATTTTTCTTCGTCAATCTTTATTATTTTGCGTTTCACAATATCACCTCCATCCGCACGGGCTTGCCGGCATAAATTCACCTTTTACTTTTGGGACAACGATATAAATATAGGAACAACTTACCGGCATGTCAATGGCTTTTAAAGATTCAGCACAAATAAGAAAGTCGCTTCAGGCTAGGCCTTCCACGACTTTCCTACGATGCGAAAAGAGGGTCTATAATTAGAGTAACCGTCCTTTTATAATCTGCTTGTCGGCCAAGCGGCCGGAAGGGTACTCGTAATACTTAGACTTCTTGAGGGAGACGGCAACAGGTCTCCTTCGATAAATTATGCCGGGAATCGGCTTTTCAGTGTAACAAAGCTTTTCTCCAGCATGGCAATATATGAATCAAAGGTAAGTTCTTTCAAACCTTTAC
>CAYYBK010000223.1:0-3439 GCA_964470015.1 uncultured Syntrophales bacterium | reverse complement strand
CTCGCGGCTTTCGAAAATAAAATTATCGTCAACCAGCAGAAGTTTGCGCAGGTGTTCCAGTTCCCGCAGGTAAATGTCGGACAAACGATGCTGCCGCTCAAACTCCACCCGCAGATTGCTGAGAACGGAAATCGGCGTGGAAGTCACCACGATGAATTTGACATTGCCCTCGTTGTCGGGGACTATCCGGGAGCGGGAAAGAAGTTCGACGCCGGTTCCCGTCCGGACTATCGCCGCGATTTCCTTGCGCGTTTCGATTGTTTCATAGACGATGCTGCGGTCGTATAAGCCCTCCGCGATCAGCTCTTTTGTCTCTTTGCCGGTGCAATGTTCAATGGTTGAACCGATCAACTTGCAAAAAGTAGGATTAGTCAGGACGATACGGGCATTGCGGTCCAGAACAATAACACCGTCGGTGAGGCTGTCGAAGATATCCTGCAAATGGCCGAAAGTGATATCTGATGATCTCCCTTCTTTTTTAATATTGTCCAGAACGGAAATTGGGGTTGATGTTACGACCACAAATTTAACTTTTCCTGCGCTGTCGGGCACTATCCGGGAACGGGAGAGGAGTTCCATGCCGGTCTTTGTCCGAACAATTGCCACAACTTCTTTACCGGTTTCGATTGTTTCATAGACGATACTGTGATCGTACAGGCCCTCCGCGATCAGTTCCTTGGGTTCTTTCCCAATGCAATTTTCGGGAGTTGTGCCGATTAATTTGCAAAATATGGGATTGGTCATGACATACTTTGCTTTATTATCCAAGACAATTACAGCATCGGTGAGACTGTCGAAAATATCATGGAGGTGGTCAAAGGTAATTTCCGATGAACGTGATTCAGTCATTTTCTATCTCCTTTGTATCAAAGTGTATCGTATCGGACGGATAATGACAATACAAAACACTGCATACCGGTGCCGCTTATATCATAATACATAATAAATACAACAATTTATTTTTCTGCTGCAACTAGGCACAGTCATTGCAATAAGAGAGGATAGTAAAAAAGGTTAGACCATAAAATATTTAGGAAGGAGGCAATTTCATGGCTCAAATTTTTGAAGGAATCAGAGTCCTTGATATCACAAACAATCTTGCCGGGCCGATAACAGCGGCAATGCTGGCGGATTTCGGTGCGGAAGTGATCAAAGTGGAAAAGCCTGTGTATGGGGACGATTCCCGGGCGTGGCCGGTGCAGATCGGTCCATCAACCAGCAGCTTATTTGTTCATGCCAATCGGGGCAAGAAATCTATTGTCCTTGATTTAAAGAAAGCATCCGATCTGGAGATTTTGCGGAAATTGATCAAAAAGTCTGATGTCTTGGTGGAGAGCTACAAACCGGGGGTGATGGCTAAGTTCAATCTGACCTATCAGGATGTATGCAAACTGAATCCGAATATTGTCATGTGTTCGATTTCCGCTTATGGACAAACTGGTCCTTACAGAGACCGGCCGGGATATGATCTTATTGCCCAGGCGATGAGCGGTGTCATGGATATAACCGGTTTTACCGATGGCCCGCCGATGAGATTGGGTCCGGCTGTAGCGGATAACACCACCGCTTATCACGCCTTCGGCGGAATTGCTGCAGCGTTATATCATCGGCTTAAAACCGGGGAAGGCCAGTATATTGATGTTTCGCTGCTGGAATGTATGTCCATGCAGATTGATTGTTTCGAGATTGCGACCGCTGGCGGTAACCCGACGAGAAACGGCAATCACAGTAATATGTTGACACCCTATGGCGTCTTCGGTAAAAAATCGGGCAGCATGATGCTGGCGGCATTGAACCCTAAATTATGGGGTATATTGACCAATCTGATGGGCAGACCAGATCTGGAAAAAGATCCGCGCTATGTAACTGTTGCCGATCGGAATAAAAATCAGCATGAACTCATTCCGATTATTGATGCCTGGGTGGATTCGTTCGGCGATCTCAATAAGCTGGAAGAACTGCTGATGAAAAACGGCATCCCCTGTGGCCGAGTACGGAAAGTAAAGGAAGTAGCCAGTGATCCGCACCTGAATTATCGGGGCACTTTGGCGGAAGTGGATGTCCCTGTGTCTAAATCCATGCCGAAACTGAAGGTAAGAGGCGTGGCGATAAAATTTTCTAAAACCCCGGGTAAACCCGGGCCTGCTCCCGCTCTCGGACAGCACCAGGAAGAGGTTTTGCGCCTGGTCGAGGAGTAAAGGGTAATTTTTAGTAAGGAACATGGAGGAAAAAATGGATTTAAAGAATAAGGTGGCAATAGTTACCGGCGGTGCTGGTGGTATCGGCGCAAGCATATGCCGGGTACTCGCGGCATATGGCGCCAAAGTTGTCGTTCTTCATCTGGCCTTCGAGCTGGAAAATGCGAAAAATGTAGTGAAGGACATTAAGGCTGCCGGCGGGCAGGCTATTGCGTTGGAAGCTGATATTACAAAAGACGCGGAAGTAGAACAGGCCGTGGAAAAAACCGTTAAGGAATACGGCACTGTTCACATTCTGGTCAATTGTGCCGGGATCACAATCGACGGCACTGTTGTAAAGCTGAAAAGGGAGCACTTCGATAAAGTGCTGGCTGTAAATTTAACGGGGGCGTTTCTGACGACAAAAGCTGTTTTGCCGTATATGATCTCGCAGCAGGACGGCCGGATTGTAAATATATCATCGGTCATCGGCCTGATCGGCCTGCGGGGCGCCTCTGCTTACGCCTCATCAAAAGCCGGTTTGATTGCCTTCTCCAAGTCCGTTGCCCGGGAGGTTGCCAAGAAAGGCATTACCGTCAACTGCATTTGTCCCGGCTATATTAATGCCGGTTTGATGAAAGGCGTTGAGAAGAATGTTCTGGATGAAATGATGAAAGCGGCGCCGATGGGCAGGATAGGTGAACCGGAGGATATCGGTGAGGGCGTTGCTTTTCTGGCCTCTGCACGTGCAAAATACATCACGGGCCAGGCGCTGAACATTGACGGCGGTTTGGTTATGTAAATTTCCCGACAATGCTGGGCGCAGCATAGTTTTTATATTTTGTATACTTACGCGTTAATGTCTGTTGCCGGAGAAAACAGACAGTAATATATAGGCAAGGGAGGGGTGAAGCGGGCCGTGATTCTAAAGAAGCTTTTGCGGTGCTGCTTCGCCCGGCAGTCATGCAAACAAAGAGTAATGGAATAATATTTTATGAAAAGGAGATGCAGAACATGAAAAAAATGTGTTTAAAAGCGGCAGTTTTGATTTTGGTTAGTTCTTTCATCTGGCTGGTTACTCCCGTCAATGCAGCCGATAAGATCGAACTGAAGATGAGTTCCGTCTGGTCTTCGGGCATTCAATTGATTGAGATTGACCGGAACTTCGTAAAGCTTGTCAATGCAATGGGTGGTAACGATTTTAAAATCAAGTTTTTCGACGGCGGCACAATGGTTCCTCCTTTTGAGCTTTTCGATACAGT
>CAYYBK010000222.1:0-3446 GCA_964470015.1 uncultured Syntrophales bacterium | reverse complement strand
GTAAAATATTTTATTTCTCTGTTGCACCAGACGGTAATGATACCGATAACGTCGGATTCAATTTTTAATGGAGCGGAAAAGATCGACCCGTGCTCATAAATCCTGGTCAACCACATGTCTGTCGCCGTAAGCCGTGGATCATTTTTTACATCTTCAAAAACAAGGGGTTGGCCGCTCCTGGCTACTTTTGTGGAAATGCAATCGTGCTCATCGATATTCAAGGCTATCTGAAACGCCCGTTCCGCTTCTTCCGGCGGATAATTTTTGACAACCTTAGTCTCCAGATACCGCTTTGTGTCGTCAAACAACCTGATGATACCGCGGTCGAAACCAAGCGCATCAACTGTTTCGTCCAAAATCGTTTTTAAGATTTCATCAAGGTTTGCCGGTGCACCCAGCAGCATGCTGATTCGGAAAACGCTCTGCAGGAGTTTATCTTTATCAAGCAATGATGGAGAATGACGGATAATTTTTTCCGGCAACATAATTAAGCCTTAACAGGAATACAGTAAAATAGTGCGACTTATTGCAGTGTATTAAATCTTCAGTTTTCAACTTTGTAAAGCTTTTTTTATGGCGGCAAAATAGGCAGGAGACGCCTCCGCCTGGGGGGAAACACAGGCAAACGCTCCCGCTGCTTCTAACTCTTTTGCATCTTGGATATTATCGGCAGTGGCAATAAAAAGCGCACCGGGATTAATTATTTTCACGGCGTCCAATAAATTCTTATTGGAAGTATTTCTGAGAAAAGTATCGCTGATCGATGAAATAATGATTTTGGCGTGTTCAGCTCCCGTGCAGCGCAAAGTTTCCGGATTGCTTATATCACCGTAAATAACATTAACTCCGGTTGCGCTGATTCTGGTATGATTCTTCAAATTAAAATCTATCACTGCAATTTCCTTCAGCAACTCCGGGTTATTCAAGGTAATATACCGCACTAGAGCTTCCGCGTTATGGTGGTAGCCTGCGAAAATAATATTTGCCGGTCCACCGTGCTTAGACGATCGGATTTCTTTCCCGATATCGTTTTGGGCGGATGAATGTTTTTTCAGACCGATTATCCGCTCGCAGAAAATGGCCAGCGGATAATTATACTTGATGGCATAAGTTGTCAAAAGAACAGAGGCCATCATACCGTAAGAAATAACCGATACATCTCTTGTTGTCAGGACATGCTGGGCCAGTCCGATCGGTAATAACAAAAGTGAAAATTCACTTATTTGGGCCAGATTAATGGATGATGCAAATGCGACAATCGGTCCCTGCCCGGCGGCAAGAAGTGAAGGGGTAAAGATAAGAAGCCGTGCCGCAAAAACGAATAAAACGATCCAAAGCGCATCGACAATGATCGATAGTGAAGGGGGCGGTAGTGATATGCCCAGTGAAATAAAGAAAAGAGCCATAAAAAAATCGCGCAAGCTTGTAACTTTGGCGAGGATTTCCGTATGAATCGGCAGCCGGCCGATGGTCAGGCCGGCAATAAGCGCACCCATTTCGGCGGATAAACCAATTTGGGAAAAACATTGTGCAAGTAAAAAGCACCATCCTATGGAAACCAGCGCGATCAAATCCGGGGAGCGCGCAAGTTGCGACATTACCGGAACAAGAACCCAGCGTGAAAGACCGAAAGCAGCAACGGCTGCTGCGGCCGCGCCGCCCAGCATGATAAGTAATTTTATGCCGCCCAATTCACCTTGCGCAGATACAAAAGAAAGAGCCATGATCGCCCATATGTCCTGTCCGATCAGGGTAAGAATCGTCACCTTTCCGGCCTGCGAGCCGAGATCGAATTTGTCAGCCAGCAACTTGACGACGACGGCAGTGCTGCTCAGTGCTACGACTACGGCATAATAGAACCATTTGGGAGAGGCGGAACCAAGGCCGGGGATTTCAAAGCCGAACTGGCCGGAAAGCCATTGGACGGCAATAATTATGATGACGGTAAGCGGCGTCTGGAGAAGTATGGCCGCCGCCGTTTTTTTCCCCAGATTAAGGATTCCGCCCAGATCCATCTCCAGGCCGATAATAAAAAGCAGAAAGACTAATCCCAGATGGGAGACCTGCTCCATAACATTAACGGAACTGCCAATGACATCGGCAAACAGCGCCTGGATTAACAATCCGGAAACAATATAGGCCAAAAGCGCTGGTTGTTTTAATTTATGAAAAATTACGGAAAGGACGGATGCGGAGATGACAGCAAGACCGATAGCTGCAACCAGGCCGATCTCGGATTTAAATGCCGCGGTTTTGGCTACAGCTTCCACAGGTAAAAGCAGACAAATTCCTATAAAAAAAGCTAAGAATATTCCGGAAATTCCGATTTTCTGCATTCCACCGGCCTTATCTTCTACCAGTTAAAAAAATTGCGGCCGCAGTAAATAATACCTGTCGCTACCGATTCCCCGGTAGCCGTGCTTATTTTAACAAATTGCGGCATAAACAGTTTATTGTTAATGAATAATTAAATTAAAAAAATCGGCAACTATAAAATTTTATTGCTAAGCTTTATCGTATTCTGCAAAAATCATGGAAAATACCGCGCGTCCCTGCGTGGCGGAGCGTAAATCGGTGGAATAGCCAAACATTGATTTGAGCGGTACTTTGGCTCTTATTTCACTTACCGTATTTTTGGGATTAATTGCCTGAATCTCTCCCTTGCGGGCGTTGATGTCGCCGATGACGTCGCCCATAAATTCGCTGGGGGTAATTATATCCACCAGCATGATCGGCTCCAGCATCAAAGGTTCCGCCTGATTGCACCCGTCGCGGAATGCGGATGCGGCGGCGATTTTATTACCCTGCAAGGATGATTCACCTTCTTTATATGAACCACCGATTATTTTCACTTCGACGTCAATTACGGGGTAGCCGCTTAGCACACCGCTCATCAATGCTTCTTCCACCCCTTCTGTAATTGCTTCATGGTATTCCGCCGGAATAACTGCCGCGTCGAGTTTATTAATAACTTGATTACCAGTTCCCCGTTTCCGCGGAGTCAAAGATAAACGGACATGGCCAAAATGTTTCTTTTCGCCCAATTCTTTTTCGAATATGCCCTCGGCTTCCACGGATCGCTGGATCGTTTCCCGGTAAACAACGCGCGGTTTCCCCACGTTGACGTAGGCGCCGAATTCGCGTTTCAGACGGTCAACAATAACTTCCAGATGCAATTCCCCCATTCCGGAAATAACGGTTTGCGCGGTTTCATCATCATATTTCACCCGCAGAGTAGGATCTTCTTCAATCAATTTTGTCAGCGATGTTGTAAGCTTTTCCTGATCAGCCGGCGTTTTAGCTTCGATCGCCTGACTGATGACCGGTTCATAGAATTCGATTTGTTCCAACATCAACGGATGTTTTTCATCGCACAGAGTATCTCCCGTCGTCGTTTCTTTCAATCCAAGAACAGCTACCAAGTCGCCGGCAGAGGCTTTGTCGAT
>CAYYBK010000221.1:3187-3464 GCA_964470015.1 uncultured Syntrophales bacterium | reverse complement strand
TGTGGTGGCGCGAATTTAAGGTTTTTCTGCGGGAAAAAAGCAGAATAGTGTCCAGTATCGTTCAACCGCTCATGTGGCTTTTTCTGTTCGGTACGGGCATCGGTGCCAGCATCAGTATCAGTAGTGTCAACTATCAGGACTACATCTATCCAGGCATACTGGCCATGTCCGTGCTTTTCGGATCGGTTTTCTTCGGCCTTTACATCGTCTGGGACCGCAAGCTGGACGTACTCAAGGCGGTGCTGGTTGCGCCGGTATCGCGCATCAGCATTTTCCT
>CAYYBK010000221.1:0-3177 GCA_964470015.1 uncultured Syntrophales bacterium | reverse complement strand
TGCAGATTATAATTCTTTTTTCGTTTTCCTTTTTATTCCCCTCCGTCAACTTTTGGGGCATCCCGCTCGCACTGCTCGTCTTGTTTATAACCTCCATTGCCCTTGTTTCGCTGGGTCTGGCGCTGGGCTCGCTGCTGGAAAGCCTGGAAGGCTTTCAGGTTATTTCGGCGTTTCTCGTTTTTCCGCTCTTCTTCCTTTCCGGCGCCCTTTTTCCGGTCGATGACAAGCTTCCCGCCTGGCTTACAGGGCTGGTAAAGCTTAATCCGCTCACCTATGCCGTGGACGGCGTCCGCGGCGCCCTGCTCGAGGTAAATACCTTCCCCTTTTATATCGATTTCGGCGTCATCACCATGTTTGCCCTGGTCATGCTGCTCATCGGCAGTATTCTCTTCAGCCGGATGAAATAACCTGAAATGATTCCAGCAGTATCCTCCGCTTTTAAATGATTGCGCACCGGCATCAGGCTGTGCTAGAGAATGCACATGAATATCTGGAAAAAGAAAAGTAAAATTATTGTAACCTGCCCGCGAGGCGTAACAAACTACTTGCAGACGGAAGTGACCAATCTTGGATTTACCGTATCGGCGGAAATGGAGACAGCCATCCAGACGGAAGGCTCCCTTGAAGATACGCTGCTGCTCAATCTTCATCTGCGCACCGCCCAACGGGTATTATATCAGCTGGAGTATTTCAAGGCCGGCTCGCCGGCAGTACTATATGACCGGCTTAATAAATTACCGTGGGAAACATTAATTTCCTCTTCCGGGAAAACTGCCTATTTATGCGTCACGTCAACCGTCGATAACCCGCTCATTTCCGATTCCCGGTTCGTCAATCTTAAGGTAAAAGACGCCATTGTGGATCGGATTCGCGACAAATGCGGAGCCCGACCCGACTCCGGCCCGGACAAAGACAGAGCTGTCGTCCATATTTACTGGAAGAACGACCAGGCCGTTATTTATCTGGATACATCCGGAGAACGCCTGTCCCTCCGCGGCTACCGTAAAATTCCGCTGCACGCACCAATGCAGGAAACACTGGCGGCGGCGGTTGTCATGGCCACGGGCTGGAAAGGGCATGGGTACTTCATCAATCCCATGTGCGGCAGCGGCACGATAGCGATCGAGGCCGCCTTGATTGCGCTGGGGCGGGCACCGGGTCTGCTGCGGCATAATTATGGCTTCATGTTTATCCAAGGATTCCCGGAAACCCTCTGGCAGGATTTACGCAAAAAAGCGCGCAACAGCGCTAAGAAGAAATTGCGGTCATTCATAATTGCCTCCGATATCGACCCGGAAGCCGTCCAGGCCGCTCGGCAAAATGCCCAAACCGCCGGCGTGGATCAGCTGATCCAATTTCAGACCTGCCCTTATGAAAGCACACCGACTCCGGAAGGCGGCGGCATCATCATGCTGAACCCGCCCTACGGCGAACGCATGGGTGCAACCGTCGATGTATATAGGGAGCGCGTCCGGAAAGAATTTCCCGCAGGACGCAAGATCATCATCCGGAAAGCAGCCGCAGGCAACAATGCCGTCAATAGCGGCAAAACGCACGGATGGGAGGCGCTGGGAAAAATTTATCGGGGCATCGGTGATTTTTTCAAGAAGACCGGTGATGGCTACCGCGGATATATTTTCACCGGCAATCCGGCAATGATCAAGCAAGTAGGCCTGCAAACGAAAAGGAGATTACTTTTTTACAACGGCGAAATAGAATGCCGCCTGCTCGAATATGAGCTTTACGCCGGCAGTAGAAAAAACATGTCCCCGCCAGTCAATTAGTTTAATCAGCTATTTTCCGCCTACAACAACAAACAAAAAGCCGCCCCTGATATAGGAGCGGCTTTTCCGGATATTTTACAAATCACACTTTTTTATTTCATAAAACGCCAAACCCGGCCAATAACGCAAAAGCACTCAAAACGACGCCCGCCCAGATTAAACCGATCGCCGTATAGCCCATGATGTCTTTTGCGGAAAGCCCCGCAATGCCCAAAACCGGCAAAGCCCAGAAAGGCTGAATCAAGTTTGTCCATTGATCACCCCAGGCAACCATCATGGCGGACTTGACCGGATCAATACCCATGATTTTGGCCGCTTCAATGGTGATCGGCCCCTGAACGACCCACTGACCGCCGCCGGACGGGACGAACATATTGATCAAACCGGCACCCCAGAACTGCATCATATAGAAAGTCTGCGCATTGGATATAGCAACGAACCCGTTGGCCACTACAGCCGCCAGACCGGTCCCGACCATGATACCCATAATGCCGCCGTAGAGCGGGAATTGCAGAGCAATGCCGCCGCAGGATTTAATGCCGACGTTGACGGCATTGATATAATTAATCGGCTTTCCGTGCAGAATAACGCCCAGAATGAAGAAGATGAAAATGACGATATTGAGATTCAGATCCAGTCCCTTGGTGGAAAAATGCCAGATCAGATAGACCAGGCCCATGGCAGCAAAAATAAAATTGATCGTGTAACTGTGATCAATCCGCTGGGCCAGAGTCGGGTTGGGCGGAACAGGAACGGATAGTGTTTCACTGGCAATTTCTTTGGCTTTTTGATCAGAAAGGGCAATGACTTCATCCTCCTTGGGATGCATAAGTTTAAAGAGGAAAGGAAGAGTAATAACCAGGATAATCACCGGCAAAAGATTAAATGCGGCAAAGAGCGTATTGGACACCGGAACGACCATGCCGGTCGCTTTCTCGATCAGATTCTGCGGATGTTTGGCGGTCGCAATCAGCAGAGGAATGGAACCGGACAGACCCTGATGCCAGATCGTGATGCCGACATAGCCCGCGGCAACCAGCAGCGGGAAATGAACCTTCCTGTTCCGCTTGGCGATTTCCATCGCCAGCAACACGCCGATGACCAAGCCGAAGCCCCAGTTGACCCAGAAGCTGACAGCCCCAATAAAAGTCACGATCATTATGGCTTTCCCCGGATTTTCCGCCTTATTGGCGATCCAGACAAGAATCTTCTGCACCGGCGGACTCAGGGCCAGCACATAACCCATGAGCAATACCAGAATCATTTGCATGGTAAAAGCAAGAATGCCGTAAATGCCGTTTCCCCAGGTTGTAATAACCTTCATAAAATCGGAATTCGTAAATATCAGGGCAAGAATACCCGTCAGAAATGTGAGTAGAATCGCAAACAGGTA